>JANMZU010000535.1:0-10733 GCA_031383585.1 Betaproteobacteria bacterium | reverse complement strand
TGAGTAGCGGCTTCTCCATCAATCAGACGCGCGAAATAATGGTCAAGCGCAGCAGCCTGCCGCACTGAGTCTTCTATTAAATTCATGTCCTGTCTAAAACTTTCGCCGCCTGGCAGCGCCGCAACGTACCAGCCGATATGCTTTCTGGCGATGCGTACACCCTTGAAATCGCCATAAAAACCATGCAGTTCGCGCAGATGGGCCGTCGCGATGGCGTGAATCTCACCGTACGACGGTGCAGCGAGATGGCTGCCGGTTTCCAGATAGTGTGCGATCTCGCGAAATATCCACGGGCGCCCCTGTGCGGCACGGCCGATCATGACTGCGTCACAGCCGGTGTAGGCCAGTACATGCTTTGCTTTTTCAGGAGAATCAATGTCACCATTGGCAGTCACCGGGATAGATACACTCTGCTTGACGGCGCGAACGGTGCAATACTCAGCCGCACCGTCGTACAGATCGCTACGCGTTCTACCGTGTACCGCCAGGGCGGCAATCCCGCTTTGTTCTGCAATGCGTGCGATGACAAGTGCATTTTTATGCTCGCGATCCCATCCGGTGCGAATCTTCAACGTCACCGGCACGTCGACACTTTTGACGACTGCTTCGAGGATTCGCGCCACCAGCAATTCATCTTTCATCAGCGCCGAACCCGCGTCAACTTTGCAGACTTTCTTCGCGGGACAGCCCATATTGATGTCGATGATGTGCGCGCCCTTGTCGACGTTGTAACGGGCCGCGTCCGCCATCATCGCTGGCGCCGCCCCAGCAATCTGCACCACAATCGGATTCACTTCACCTGCATGATCGCCACGAAGCACGGATTTCTCGGTAGCCCACAAGCGGCTATCTGAGGCCACCATTTCGCTGACAGCCATGCCGGCACCAAGACGCTTGCATAGCTGGCGAAATGGTCGATCTGTCACACCGGCCATCGGCGCGACGAACAGGTTATTGGGGATGGTGATATTGCCTATGTTCACGGCGAGCGATTGTCGATGGGGGCGAAATGATTGAAGACTGCTCAAACAACGGGCGCCCATTTTATAGGCAATTCAACTTGCGACAAAACGAAATTTGTACTTTCGAGAAATATTGCTTAACTCGCTGATTCTTTACAAATGTGATTTCCCATAACCGCCACCGCCGGGAGTTTCAAGAACAAACACATCGCCGATATTCATTTGTGTTTCATCCGAATACGCAAGCTCGGTGCGCGTGCCATCAGCTCTGTCGACCCAGGTTTTCCCCAGTCCACCCTCTGTTCCGCCAGCCATGCCGAAGTTCGGTATGCGGCGATGGCCAGCCAGGATTGCGGCGGTCATTGGCTCCAGAAAACAAATCCTGCGCGTTGCGCCACTGCCGCCATGCCATTTGCCAAGTCCGCCGCTGCCATGTCGTATGGAATGCTCGACGACTCGCACAGGATAGCGCCACTCAAGAATTTCCGGATCGGTCATGCGCGAGTTGGTCATATGCACCTGCACCGTGTCGCAGCCATCGAATTCAGGGCCGGCCCCTGCACCACCGGAAACAGTTTCGTAATATTGGTACTTGTCGTTACCAAAAGTGACGTTGTTCATGGTGCCACTACTGGCTGCCATGACGCCCAGCGCGCCGTAAAGTGCATCGGTAATGCATTGCGAGGTTTCGACATTGCCCGCAACCGTCGCCGCCGGCGGGCGCGGGTTCAGCATCGAGCCTTCTGGAATAACAATGGTGAGCGGTTTCAGGCAACCCGCATTGAGAGGGATATCGCTATCGACCAGCGTACGAAATACATACAGGACCGCCGCCGTGACGACGGCTGATGGCGCGTTGAAATTGGAAGTCAACTGCGATGACGTTCCGGTGAAATCGATACTCGCGCTACGCCGATCAGCGCCCACAGTAACAGCGACCTTGATCACCGCTCCATTGTCCATCTCGTAAGCAAAGCTGCCATTGCTCAACGCACCGATGGTGCGCCTCACGCTCTCTTCTGCGTTGTCCTGTACATGCTGCATATAAGCTTTTACGATATCGAGGCCGAAGTGCGCGACCATTTTGCGCAACTCCTGGACACCCTTCTCATTCGCGGCGATTTGCGCGCGCAGATCGGCTATGTTTTGGTCGGGATTGCGTGCAGGGTGTTTCGCGCCACTCAACAACGTGCGCATCTCCGCCTCGCGCATAACATCATTTTCAACTAGTTTCACGTTATCGAGCAGCACACCCTCGTCTTCCACTGTGGTTGAGAACGGTGGCATCGAGCCCGGCGTGATGCCACCAATATCGGCGTGGTGACCCCGCGACCCGACATAAAACAGTATTTCTTCATCGTTATCGGCGAAGACGGGCGTGACGACCGTGACGTCAGGCAAATGCGTCCCCCCATTGTATGGATCGTTCAACACGTACACGTCGCCACGCTTCATTCTGCCCGCATTCTTGCGCACCACGGTCCTGATGCTGTCACCCATCGACCCGAGATGCACCGGCATGTGCGGCGCATTGGCGATGAGGTTGCCCTCTGCATCAAACAAGGCACAGCTGAAGTCGAGGCGTTCCTTGATGTTTACGGAATACGCCGTGTTCGCCAGCCGCAACCCCATCTGCTCGGCAATCGACATGAACAAGTTGTTGAATACTTCGAGCATGACGGGATCAGCCTTGGTACCCAGCGCATAAGCCACTGCGCGCGGCGTGACGCGTGTAAGAACCAAATGATTCAGTACGCTGACCTCAGCCTGCCAGCCAGGCTCGACAACGGTTGTGCCATTTTTTTCCGCAATGATTGCTGGTCCATCGACATGCTGACCAAGGCACATTTGTTCGCGCAAATAGATCGGCGCGTTATGGTTAGTTCCGCCACTGGTCAAAGGCACGAGGGCAACTGGCACACTCGCCTCCGTGGATGCCTCGCCGAATGATTGACCGCCAGAGGCACCGGTACTGCCTGCGGCCTCACAACTCACAGCCTCCACGATCAACGCACGCCCCGCCATGAGAAAACTGAAACGCTTCTTGTATGCGACATCGAATTGCGCTCCCATGTCGTGAAGGCTGCCAAAGTTGACGATCAGCGCTGAATCCGTACCCGCGTAGCGCAGATGCACGCGTTGTTTCAAGTGAACATGGTCGGCTGGCACCCCCTGCGCCTGCACATCGACTGAGGCAAGCTGGCTTAGCTGGCCGAGCTCGTCCGCCAGCCTGCCGAGATTTTCACCGGTCAGCGCAAGCTCTACGGCACGCTCCCGCATGGTGACGATATCG
The DNA here is from genome assembly GCA_031383585.1 of Betaproteobacteria bacterium. Taxonomy (GTDB): domain Bacteria; phylum Pseudomonadota; class Gammaproteobacteria; order Burkholderiales; family Usitatibacteraceae; genus UKL13-2. The sequence continues at coordinate 7,478 of JANMZU010000535.1, read as the reverse complement.
GCAAGCCCCATCCCGTATGCCGAAAGCACCCCGGCAAGGGGATGAATGTACACCCGTTTCATGCCGAGTTCATCAGCCACCAGACAGGCGTGCTGACCACCAGCGCCACCGAAGCATGCAAGCGTGTACTCGGTCACATCGTGGCCTCGCTGCACTGAAATGAATTTGACCGCGTTGGCCATATTGGCGACAGCGATGCGTATGAAACCTTCCGCGACTTGTTCGGGCGATTGCTTCTCCCCGGTCGCTGCAGCAATTTCGACTGCGAGTGCGGCAAACTTGATACGCACAATGTCGGCATCGAGCGGTTGGTCACCTCGCGGACCAAACACGCTTGGAAAGTGGTCAGGCTGAATTTTCCCGAGCATTACGTTGCAGTCAGTAACCGTCAACGGACCGCCACGACGATAACAAGCAGGCCCTGGATTGGCGCCCGCTGAATCCGGGCCAACCCGATAGCGCTGGCCATCGAAATGCAAAATCGATCCGCCGCCTGCCGCAATGGTGTGAATCGACATCATGGGTGCGCGCATACGTACCCCGGCGACCTGCGTCTCAAACTCGCGCTCCAACTCTCCAGCGTAGTGCGAAACATCGGTTGAGGTGCCACCCATGTCAAAGCCGATGATCTTGTCGAAGCCCGCTTCCGCTGTCGTCCGCACCATGCCGATGATGCCACCAGCAGGCCCTGACAGGATCGAATCCTTGCCCTGGAACTTGCTTGCATCGGTGAGGCCGCCATTGCTTTGCATAAACATGACCCGGCAGCCCGGCAACTCACTGGCGACCTGATCCACATAGCGCCGCAAAATCGGCGACAGGTAGGCGTCAACGACGGTGGTATCGCCCCGCGATACGATCTTCATCAATGGACTGGCCTGATGTGAAACCGAGATCTGCGTAAAGCCGGTTTCTCGTGCCATTTCAGCGACGCGTAATTCGTGGTCGTGATAGCGGTAGCCGTGCATTAAGACGATGGCAATAGCCCGGAAACCCCTATTCCACGCGGCTTGCAGGCCGCTCTTCGTCGCAATTTCATCCAGCGGTGTAACGACTTCGCCGCGCGCACCAATGCGCTCATCGACTTCTACAACGTCTGAATAGAGCAGCTCCGGCAGCTTGATATGGCAATCAAAAATGCGCGGGCGATTTTGATAACCGATACGCAACTGGTCACGGAAGCCTTTGGTAATAAACAGTACCGTCGGCTCCCCTTTGCGTTCAAGCAGTGCGTTAGTCGCAACCGTGGTGCCCATCTTCACGGCTTCGAGCTGATTCACGGGAATCGGTGCTCCCGCTGGCAGCGAAAGCATGTGACGAATGCCGGCGACGGCGGCGTCGCGATATTGTTCGGGATTCTCGGAAAGTAGCTTATGCGTCAGCAGCGTGCCGTCGGGGTGTTTGGCGACAATATCGGTGAAGGTGCCGCCGCGGTCGATCCAGAATTGCCATTTATTCATCGCGAAGCAGATGCCTTTTCATACTCGACGTTGGGCAGAGACGGGCGTAACAGATGCGATATGGTTCGGCATTTTCATCGTGCTGGTTGTCGAGATGGCGCAGATCACGCCGCCGGTCGGCTTCAACCTGTTTGTCAACGGATCCGATATCTTCATTGCAGTCTACGGACGGAAGAGGCGACTGTCTACCAGGCCAAGTGCATCGCGTCAATTCGCGGCACCCAGCGTTTGTCGCATAATGGAAGCCTCCTATTGAAATCGGCATTCCATGTTCAACGCACCACTGTCCCTGACTACCGAAACCGCATTCGAGCTGCCGAATTATTTGTACGAGTCCGGTGCACACAACCCTTGGGTGGTAGCGAATCTGCACGGCAAGGATATTCACAGTTTTCTCGAAGGCCCTTGCTTTGACGCTTTCGGTAATTTGTGGGTGACGGACATTCCATTTGGCCGCATTTTTCGCATTACGCAAACGGGTGAGTGGGATCTGATCGTCAAATACGATGGCTGGCCGAATGGGCTCAAATTCCATGCCGATGGACGCCTGATCATCGCGGATTATCGACATGGACTGCTTGCGCTCGATGTTGACTCACGGCGTATTTCTCCGCTGGTCACGCACTACATCTCGCAGCGTTTTCAGGGTGTAAATGACCTCACCTTCGCAAAAAATGGCGACCTCTATTTCACCGATCAGGGCCAAAGCGGACTGCACGACGCAAGTGGGTGCGTGTATCGCCTCAAGGCCAATGGAACATTGCAGCAATTGCTCAGCAATGCGCCCAGCCCAAATGGCCTGGTGCTGAGTCCGGATGAGAATTTCCTGTTTGTGGCGATGACGGGCGACAACGCTATCTGGCGTGTGCCACTGGTGGAAGGTGGTGTTTCCAAGGTGGGCAAATTCATTCAGCTTTCCGGCGGAACGGGGCCGGACGGCATAACAACTGACGACGACGGCAATCTTTACGTCGCCCACCATGGCCTGGGTTGCCTGTGGCAATTCGACAAACGCGGCGAGCCGAAGTATCGGGTGGACTCCTCACGCGGCGACTGGACAACGAATGTGGCCATTCATCCGGAGCGACCAAACGAGCTCTACATCACCGAATCGCAGACGGGAACTATCCTCCGCGCCACCATGCCGCTTTACTAGGACAGAACGCATGGATTCGAAGCCAAACTCAACATCATTGCCGCCGGAAGGCGCGCATTTGAGTTTCAAGAACGAAATGAGCTACGGGGATTACCTCGGGCTTGATCAACTATTGGCGGCACAACAACCACGCTCGACAGAACATAACGAATTGCTGTTCATCATCCAGCACCAAACCACCGAGCTATGGATGAAGCTGATGTTGCACGAGTTGCTGGCCGCGCGGGCGCAGATTCGCAGCGGTGAGCTTTCGCCGGCATTCAAGATGCTCGCACGCGTTTCGCGCATCATGAACAATTTGATTCAAGCTTGGGACATTCTCGCCACCCTCACGCCGACCGAATATTCGGCGTTTCGCGACAGCCTTGGCAAGTCTTCGGGTTTTCAGTCGCATCAGTACCGTGCCTTGGAGTTTGTCTTTGGCAACAAGAACGGGGCGCTGCTGAAGCCATTCGACCATCGTCCCGAGATCCACGCAATGCTTGCCGATTTGCTGAACTCACCGTCGCTGTACGACGAGGCGATCAGGCTGCTTGGGCGGCGTGGTTTCACGCTCGACGCCTCGACCACTGACCGCGATTGGTCGATTGCGTATTCGGCAAACGCATCGACGATGGCGGCGTGGCGCGAGGTTTACGCGAACCCCAAAGAACACTGGGACCTGTACGAGCTTGCAGAGAAGCTGGTCGATCTGGAGGATTATTTTCGGCAATGGCGGCATCGCCACGTCACGACCGTCCAGCGCGTGATCGGTTTCAAACGCGGCACCGGCGGCACAGCGGGCGTGGGCTATTTGCGCGCAATGCTCGATGTACGTTTATTCCCCGAGCTTTGGGACTTGCGCACCGAGTTGTAGACCCCAATGTGTCTCGTTGCCTTTGGCTGGAAGGCGCACCCGAATTACTCGCTGATCGTCGGTGCGAACCGCGACGAATGGCAAGATCGGCCCACTGCGTCAGCAGCGTGGTGGAAGGATTACCCACATATTCTCGCTGGACGCGATTTGAAAGCTGGCGGCACCTGGATGGGCGTCACCCTTGGTGGTCGATTTGCGGCCATCACCAATTTTCGCGATCCCGCCGAAAAGCGATCAACGGCGCGTTCACGTGGTGAATTGGTAACAATGTTCTTGCTCAGCTTGGAGTCGCCGGAAAATTTTTTGTCGACGATCAGTGAGCGCGCGCATGAATACAACGGCTTCAACCTGGTGGTAGCAGATGCGACGACGATGGCGTATTTTGGTAGCCGCGAAGGCAAAATCAAACCGCTCGAACCTGGTATTTACGCGCTGAGTAACCATACGCTCAACGAACCGTGGCCGAAGGTTATTTTGGCAAAGTCCGCTCTGGAAGCGGCGCTTCAGACCAAAACGACTGAATCGGCCCGCCAAATGGCGATCTACGAGCTTCTGTCGAACCAGGCGATTGCGCCAGACGAGACGTTGCCTGAGACAGGTGTGGGAGCGGAATGGGAGCGCGTGCTGTCGTCCGCCCTGATCGTGACGCCAGAATACGGTACACGCACATCCACAATTTTCTCGATCGCAGTTAACAACCGGGTGTCATTCGCAGAACATACACGCCTCGCTGACGGCAGCGTCAGCCACGTTGGCGAATTCAGTTTCGACATCTCTGACGCACAGTTTTAGCTCGATTTTTTCTTTCCGGAGCCCACCGCTGCGCGACCGAGTCGATCATTGATCGCGGTCCAAGCCGACAAAGTGGGTGGCGCCTCAACCAGAATAAGGCTGGTCTGCGCCGCATCGAGCGTACGTAAATGCGCGTACATGTCGCGTGCATAGGCAGTTGGATCTCCGTCGGCCTGTATCCAAACTAGCGGGCGCACCTTCTTGACACCCAGACCGGGCGGTGAGGGTGTCGCTCCTGCTGGCGACGCAAACGCCAATGCCGCGACGCGTTTGCCGTCAGCGAGGTGCCGGTCAACTTCGTGCTGAAGCGTTTTCGCGTCTAGCAATCTCAACGGTGTCAACGGCGCATAGTGTGCGGCTAAACTGCCGGAGACGCGCGGCGCAGCGGCGGAAGAGGATCGCGACATTGCAGTCGGCACGTCGTCCGCATGCAGCGGCGTTTCGCCGATGATCATGGCGATCATTTCGGGCGTAATGGCGCCGGGCCTCAGCAACACAGGGTGTTTAAGCGATCTCATGCGGGAAAGATCGAGGATGGTGGATTCAATGCCGACATCGCAGGCACCACCGTCCAGAATGAGGAATGCATCACCAAACTCGTCACGAACGTGCGCTGCCGTTGTCGGCGACACGTGGCCGAATTTGTTTGCTGAGGGTGCTGCGATGATGCCGCTGCCGACTTTGGCAAACTCAGACAATAACTGCTGCGCAAGCGGATGCGCAGGACACCGCAGGCCCACTGTTTCCTGTCCGCCGGTAGCTGCCAACGGGATACGAGCGGATTTTTTCAAAATCAGCGTGAGCGGGCCAGGCCAAAATGCGTCGGTCAGTTTTTTCGCAAGGCGCGGAATGTCTACCGCCCAAGTTTCGAGTTTTACATGTCGCGGCACATGGACAATCAGGGGATGATTTGCAGGGCGTCCCTTGGCGGCAAATATTTTTCCGACAGCCAATTCGCTGGACGCATCCGCACCGAGCCCGTATACGGTTTCAGTGGGAAGTGCAACCAATTCGCCGCGGCAAAGCAGTTCAACGGCCTGGAGGATATCTTTGGACTGCGCAGTGTGTGACATGTCTCTATTTTGCCGCAAGAGTGGACTGATAAAATGACAGCATGACTGAGCTCACCAAGCAACAATTTCGTATTTCTGTCGCGCCAATGATGGACTGGACTGATCGACACTGCCGTACTTTTCATCGAATGCTGACAAAGCATACGCGTCTCTACACTGAAATGGTCACGACCGGCGCATTGCTGCACGGCGACCAGCGGCGTCACCTTGATTTTGGTGTTGCTGAGCATCCGCTTGCGCTGCAACTGGGTGGCAGCGAACCGGCGGATCTCGCCACCTGCGCGAAGCTTGGTTCGCTGTGGGGATACGACGAAATTAACCTGAATTGCGGCTGCCCTTCGGAGCGCGTGCAGCGCGGCAGCTTCGGCGCATGTCTGATGGCAGAACCCAAACTGGTGGCCGATTGTGTGAAGGCGATGGTCGATTCGGTATCGATACCGGTAACGGTCAAACATCGCATCGGCATCGACAAATCGGAGAGCTATGATTTTGTTCGCGACTTTGTGGGTACCATCGCCGAAGCAGGGTGTGAGGTTTTTATTGTTCACGCCCGCAATGCGATTCTGAAAGGCCTGAGCCCAAAGCAGAATCGCGAGGTGCCACCGCTGAAGTACGAGTTCGTGTATCAGCTGAAGCGCGATTTTCCAGCATTGACCGTTGTTCTCAATGGTGGCGTTCGTACTTCTGGTGAAATTGCAGAGCATCTACTCCATGTGGATGGCGTGATGATTGGCCGTGAGGCTTATCAGAACCCGTATTGGCTTGCGTCGTTCGACCGCGATTTTCATGGGGACGGACACAAAATCATCGCTCGCGAAACGGTCGAAGCGCTACTCGGCACCTACGCCACGGAACAATCCTTGAACGGCGTGCCGCGACACAGCATCATGCGGCACACGCTGGGTTTGTACCGCGGTCTTCCTGGCGCTCGCGCCTGGCGGCGTTCGATGTCGCAACAACCTGTCTGGGCCACCTGACGCCAAGGGGCGCCTGTAGTTCCATCGGTAGAACAGCGTTCGTTGCAAACTTGCGCGCTGTATAAAGTCGTGGCTCAGAGGACGCCCGCGCTCCGCAGGGGAGAATTTACAAAAGAGCGCGGGCGTCTAGCTCCGAGGTTCGGTTTAGCGGCCTACATCGACCAAGCGAGGTGAAACTGCTTGGCGCCAATGCGTTGATGAGATGTCCAGGAGAGGCCGCTGATCCTGCTGCCCTGCATTTCCAGTGATGCGCCGGCGGGTAGCTTGGCGAGACGGGCAGGTTGCTTGCCCTGCCATTCCACCCAGACGCTAGCGTTCATTGCCCGATTGCTGGTCCAAGGACCGGGCAGCAAATCGTCATTTGTGAGCGTTACAGTAAGGTCGCTTGACGCACCTGTTTCTTCAGCGTTTAGTCTGTAGGTGTATTCGATGTCAACCGACTCTGCTGCGGCAAGATTGACGATGGCGTCGGTTGCAATCTGACCATCATCGCTTTGTACGATTAGTGTTCCCTGGCGCGCAAGTTTGCGAAAATCCAAGGTTGTTAGCTCGACGTACGCGTTTGAGTCAAAAATCTTGCCCTGCCAGATGGCGCCAGCTGTGTGTGCCGTCAAACGTAACAGCGTTGCGCCAGCAGGTAGAACTGCATTGAAAGTCGCGGCGCTAGCATCACCAGCAGGCATCACAAACGTTTGCATGACGCGAACGTCGATGTGCTTGCCGTCTATCGTCACTTTCCAGTCGCGCTCTATGGCATCAACAAACTCACCATCACAACCGCTGCTGATCAACAACATGCCGGGATGGGGCTGCATAGCAATTGCGGACTCTTCGTTGAAGTTGGTGTTGGGCACGGCCAATGACGTTAAAGGCTGGTTCGGCGTAGCAGCATAAGCATCGTGCGCGAGGACAAGGGCGAGCCCCGCAGCGATGACGCTCACCGCAATGCCGCAAAGCACTGCAGCCAGAAACATGCGGAGAAAATCCAACATCACGAATTGCATACGGGCTACGCCGGGTTGTGGTGAGGCTTTTCGTCTTGCCCAGATCATTCTCATGCTTGATTCCTCAGTAGTGGTGAGCGACCTGAGTATTTAGCGGCATGATTCGGGCAGCTTTGGTACACAAAAAATGACTCACTGACGTCCGAATGTGGCAGCAAAG
>JANMZU010000150.1:0-8404 GCA_031383585.1 Betaproteobacteria bacterium | reverse complement strand
CGTCTCGATTGGTTGGGTGAACACGGGTGTAGCTACGGGTGCAGGTGTAGGCGCGGGCGCAGGGGCGGCAACAAACAAAAGTGGGGCTGGCGCAGGTACAGCAGCGTCGAACGGCGGATGCTCAACATCGCTTGGCAACATTGCCACCAAACCGACAGCCGTCCCGATGGCGGCCACAGCGAATGCGGTAGCGGGTTCAGGGTCGGCAGCTGGCTCGTCGACCGGTGGAAGCAGGGCGGTCGCAGGCGCGACTTCCGAATCACTGATCGGCGCTGCAGGCTCAGAGACTGGCGCATCAGGGGTCGATTCAATCGCCGGTAGTTCTGTAACATCTTCCGCAGGAGGGAACCAAACTTCTTCCATCTGCGGCAGGCTAACATCAAGCGCCGCCACCTCTTCGATGAGAGGCTCCACCACCGGCTCGGCCACTGGTTCATCGATCAGGACGGGGACCTCAAGCGCCAATTCAGGAACTGCCGTGGTCGTCTGCTCTCCATATGCGACAACGTCGGCGGCCTCTGGTAAGGGCTCCGCAATAATCTCATCCGTCGGCTGCGCAGCATCGATCATCGGTACCGCTAACTCAAGTTCGGCGGTCGGCTCATCGGCGGGCGTTGCCGGAGGGGCCTCATCAGTAAATGAGAAGTCGGCGAACGGATCGACCTCGACCGACGCCTCGATCGCATCGCTTTCCTTCGGCAATGAAGCGGTTGGCTCTGCTACAGGCGCAACCAACGCGACAGAATCAAAGCGGCCAAAATCGATCTCCTGCGCAGCTTCAATTACGGGCACCTCAACTGCCGCCTCCGGCGACTTAATGAAGGAGTTTTCTGCGCGCTTGGCCAGCTTTAGCGCTTCTCGCAATTCGCCAAGTTCTTTCACGATATCTTCGCGAGGTGTCGGAAGTTCGTGCGTGTGAAGACCCATTACCATACTGCTGAGCGCATCGACCGCTTGTCGCATGACGCTGAGACGTCCAGCATCGAGTTCTGGCGTAAACTCGATTACATCCTGCGCCCACTTTTCCAGTCCTGAGGCAACTTCGGCAATCATGTCGAAGTTGGTGGTGAGCGACGAACTGTTCAGTGTATGAGCGGCCCGCATGAATTCGTATGAAACCAGCTGCTCAGGTTTTGCTTCAAGCGTTGCCATCTCGTTGTCGAGTGTGGCTATGTGCTGCTCAGCCTCACCCAGATAAATATTGAACAGCGCGTGCGGCACGGCAACCGTCCCGACCATGATGTCGGCTGAATCGGCGGGCACGTCCTGCTCAAGCTCGAAGGCTTCCAGTGTCGAAGCAAGTTCAGGCGCAAACACGGGCGGTTGATGTTGGGCGCCCTCGTCTGTTTCTGCCGTGATAGGGTCAATGGCAATGGGCTCTACGCTGATCGTTATTTCTTCAATCGGCGGCTCGGCTTTCGTCTCAATTGCGGCGTCATCAGTTACAAAATCGAACGGCGAAGGCTCGGCTAAGATCTTGGCAGGCAACTCAGCTGGCGCCGAAGGCTCGAGCGAGAGCACAGTCTGCGATACCGGTTGTTCCACTGCAGATTCAACCAGGGTGATTTCCGGTGAGGCGGCAACTGGCGCAACCTCAAAGACCGGTTCTTGTCCGTTCTTGAGCATCTCGGCCATGCGTACAATCGCAGATCCGTCGACATGCGCGGTGTTAGTAATCTTGAGCGCGCTCACCCACTCCGAAAACGCCTGCAAAGTGTGATCTACAAAAGCCAACAAGCCGGGCGACGCTGGCGTTTCATCCTTGAGCCACTTGTTGAAAACCTGTTCACAATTCCAGCCAACTTCGCCCAGATCTACCAGGCCCACCATACGTCCGGAGCCTTTGAGTGTGTGATATCCGCGTCGAATGGTGGTTAGCGCTTCGTGGTCGTGGGGGTTGCCACGCAACACGTCCAGATTCTCTCGGATCGTGACGACCACTTCGCCAGCTTCTTCCAGGAAAATTTCCAGCAACTCGGAATCGACTTCCGTTGAGGATGCATCGATTAGCTGAACCGTTTGCGCCGAAGGCGCCTCCGTTGGCTTTTCTGGTGCAATTTCGGCAATCGCCGTCATCACGCCGGTCTTGTTAGGATCGAAGTTTTGATCGATCGCCTTCAGCATTTCATCACTCTGCCGCGCTGACTCGCCGTCAGCAATAAGTGTGGCGTCCTGCTTCAACTCTTTGACGGCTTGACGCAGCTGATCGCGCGAAGCACTTTGTTCGGGCTGTTGCTTCCAATCCTCGTACAGACCTTGCACTTTTTGCTTCGCCACATCCACGTCCGCTTTGGATATGGGCGATTTTATTGCAGTGCGGTCCGGGTCCGCTGGTTGCGCAACCAGGCCAAAGCGGACCAATGCCGGGAACAAGACATCGCGCGGCTGTAACGTTCCCTGCTGCAAAGCGGCGATGTAAAGCCCGAGCGCAGATACCCCTTCTGCAACCGCCTCGGCGTCTTCGCCTACGCCGGTAATCGCGCCCGAAGAAAATTGTTCTACCCGCTTCCGCAAGAGGTTGTTCAAGTCGGCAGCTTCACTGAGCTCCAGGATTGTCAGCGCGCCTTGGACCTGCGAAAACAACGGCGCTAAATTGCCAAGCTCAGCTGATTTGGTGGGATCGCGGAAAAAAGTATCCAGCGTACCTTCAATGGTTGCCAGATTTACCTGAACTTCCTGACCAACCTGAAACATCAGCATACGTTCCTGCGCACGCTTGGACATATCGTCCATCAGCGCCGACGTGCCGGCTCTGGCCGATGGTAACGCTGTCCCGGCCATTGCGCCTTTTAATCGTTCAACAATATTCCTGGACTGGGCGCCGAAATCCGACGATTGTCTAAAATAGTTTTCCAGCGAGGACTCGAGAAATAGCAGGGCAGTCGCCATCTCAAGTGAAAGTGTTTCGCTGACCGGCAACTGTGTTTTTCGCAGATGCTCGCCGACAACGCCGACGGTCTCGACAACACCAGCGAGGTCTTTGTTAGGCTGACGCTGGGCGGAAGCAAAGAATGGTGCACTCTGGGTGACGAATTGCTCCAGCGAGGCGCGGTTTCCACTGGCGAACTTCAGCCAACTTTCCTTTTGCTCTTGTACATTGTCGCGAAGGCCACGAATGACCCCCTTCAATTGATCATCCGCGCCGAGTGCGCCGTGCACGACCGGGATGGCAAGCAACTCATCGAGGCGATACAGTTCGCGAATTTTTCGCAATCGCTCTGTATTTGCCTTAGATCTTCCAATGACAAGCAACAAATCGCGAAAGAGCTTTTCCGGGACCTTATGTACGCCATCGATCAATAGTTTGATCTGTTGATCGATCTTGCCAAACAACTGCACGGCCATCGCGCCGGCATCTCCGGGATTTGTGGCAACGGCGTCAAAAAACCCACTGGCAGCGTACCAGAAAGATACTGTGGGGGAGGTGACTTGCAGCGCTTCAATTGCCAGCGTTGCATTGCGCATTTCTCGCGCCCCGCCAACCATATCTTTGTCGCGTAATAGTTTCAGCAGGCCCGCCTGATACATTGCGCGCCGCTGCCTGATTGCCTCGGCAAGCATTTCCGGTCTTGGCAGTGCGATGGTATTGTCGGGCATCACCAGAGTGAGCGAAAGGTCCGGCGAAAACAGATCCGTCTCCGAGGCATCCGTCGCGCCGCGCGCCTTATTCACCTCGAGGTAAGCGCGCGCCAGTAACATCGGCCGATCCGGCTCACCTGCCATCAAGCTGTCGAGATAAGCAGACAGGCTGGCTGTTGCGGTTAACGCAGTCGCAATGCGTTGAGGTGCTTGCGCGCGCGCGCTGGGGTCGCTTTCGTGACTTCCAACCAGCTTCTCAACTTCTTCGTTGAACCGGGTAGCCGCGCCTAGACCGACCATCGTCAGCGCACCGGTCACCTGGTGCAGATGGGTGGCTGCGTACTTTGCTGCCTTCGTGTTGCCGGGATCGGCGGCGAGGGCCTCTAGGTGCGTGCGCGTCTCAGATAGCGAATGCTCTATCTCCGCCTTCACCCATGAGAGTGGGCCGATATCGAACACGGGTTTTGGATTAGAAGCCATTAATTAGGCACCGAATTTCAGTTGAAACGTTGGCAATGTTCGGCGGATAACTACAACTTGAATCCAGAAACCGACGCTTTGAGATCCGATGCCACGTCAGCCAACTCTTTGATTGACGACGCAGTCTGCTGCGTACCGGTTGTTGTCTGACGATTGATTTCAAGAATGTCCTGCATATTCCGGGCAACCTTGTTTGCAGATGCGGCCTGCGCCTGTGTGTCGGTAGAAATTCTTTGAATGAGGTCCGCCAGATTTTTGGTAACGGTATCGATCTCGCTCAGCGCTTGACCGGCAGCGTCCGAGAGCTTTGCACCCTCCACCACGCCAGTCGTTGATTTTTCCATAGCGGCAACCGCATCTTGCGTATCCGCTTGAATGGTTTTCACAATGGCGCCGATCTGCTTGGTTGCTTCGCCAGAGCGTTCGGCCAGTCGCTGCACCTCTTCTGCAACCACCGAGAAGCCGCGCCCGGCTTCACCGGCTGACGCAGCCTGAATGGCCGCGTTCAATGCCAGCACGTTGGTCTGTTCTGTAATGTCGGAAATCAACTCCACAATCTCACCAATTTCCTGGGAGCTTTCACCCAGCCGCTTGATACGCTTGGATGTTTCCTGAATCTGTTCGCGGATGTCGTTCATGCCAGAAATAGAGTTTTGCACCGCGACACGGCCCTTGTCAGAAGCTGCGAGTGAGCGCATGGCAACCTGTGATGACTCTTCAGCGTTTGACGATACGGTCGCCAACGTCTGCGCGACGCCCAGAACCTGCTGAGTTGTGTCTTGAATTTCTTTTGACTGTTTTTCCGCAGCGTCGAGCAGTTGTACTGAAACGGCTTGGGCCTGTTGGGATTTTGCCGATACGGACGTTGATGCGTTGTTTACCCCGGTTACCAGCGTACGCAACTCATCGATCGTGTAGTTCATCGAATCTGCGATAGCGCCAGTGATGTCCTCCGTCACCTTTGCCCGAATAGTCAAGTCGCCGTCAGCCAGGTCGCCCATTTCGTTGAGGAGTCGCAGGATGGCCTCTTGATTACGTTTGTTTTCGCTCTCAGATTCAGCCGCGCGTCGACGTGCATCTGACAGAAATACCGCCGCAATCAAGGCCAGAAAGATCAACGCCAGCAAGCCAAAGCCAATCGCCAAAAACAGTGGGAGAGTTTGCTTCTCCACAGCAAGTGCGTTTTGCAGCTGTTCGACGTTTGACAACAGTTGCTCGGAGCCTTGCTGCAGTGCGCGACCCGACTGACGCGCAGAAACCAGCTTTTGCACGCTATTGAGGATCGGCTGAATGTTTTGCTCAAAGGCGTTAAACGACTCCCTCAGCTTGCCCAATTTGGCTTTTGCGTCACCATCGCGTAGCGCAGTGATTCCCAATGTGTCAGAGCCGGACTCCAGCGCCTTGACCAACTCACGGAAGTCGTTGGTATCTTTACCCATCAGGAAAGGCACAGTTGGATCGATAATTTCACCGCCCAGAATCTCCGCAGAACCGCGCCCCAATCGCTCCGACAGAAAGGTCAGGCGGTTTACTTTCAAGACCTGAATTGGCGGCGCCCCTGACTGTTGCATTAGGCCCGTCAAATCTTGCGACAATTCGGCCAGCTCTTCGGAGCCAGCGCGAACCTGTGCGATGTTCCGGGACAATTCAGCCAAATCGTTTTTGGCCGCCAAGATGGATGTGGCAGCATTAGAGCCGTCGGCGAAACGCTTCGTCAGCTCCTCCAGGCGCGACGTAAGCTCTTCGCCCACGCGAGCGCTTGGAACCTTCGTATTGAAGGCTTCGCCGCCTGCGTTTAACACCTCAAGATACCGCTGGAACTCGTCCCGACTGTCCTGAAGCTGTGGAAATGAGGCCAAATCGCCGCGAGCCGCGAGCCCAGCAGACTTCGCAAGCCGCTGTGAATGATATTGAAGCTGCGACGTGATGTTAGCAAACGTTGAGCTATTGCTGCGACCGATTGCGTCCAACAAAACTGCACCAACGGTCAAGGCGCCAAACAAGCCGGCGATGGTGAGCAAGATTGGTAATTGCTGTTCGATAGGACGGTTACCGATTAATGGCAACTTGAATCCGCTAGTTTTCTTCGTCGGCTTGACACTGCTGACAGCGGCGACGTCGGCTTTAATTTTTCTTGTTTGGGTACCGGTCGTGCCTGCCGCACCAGTAGTTGGCCCGGCGTCGACGTTTGGATCTTTTCGGTCACCTGCTATTGACGTTGACGCCACGCTTTTCTTGCGACCGAACAGTTTTTCCATGAAGGAGCCGGACGACTTGCCCGTTGTCGCCGCGGTCTTTTTGTTGTCCTTGGTGGTAAGGGACGGTATTTTGAGTGCCATGGACTTCTCCGTTACGTGCTTGTTTTATTCGTTGCCAACATCACTAAGCGGCAGCCGCCGCTGTCACGATACCTACTTCAAGAAAGTGCGCATCCCGGGTCAACCCCGCCAAATCCAGCTCATACCACGTCGTGCCGCCTGCGTCGCGAAAAGCGCCTTTTATCCACGGCCTTGCGGCCTCCGATTCGAGCTGCACAGGGGTGAAAAGCTCAGGGTTATGCAAACCCAGCATTCGACTTACTAACAGACCTGAACCCTCGATCAACCTTTCCGCGACCAAGATTACTCGACGCTCCATCGCAGCCCCAATAGCAGGCTGCCCTTGAAACGCCGCGAAGTCTGCAATTGAATACAACTTGCCGCGAATGTTTGCGACGCCCCGATACCAGTCCAGCGTCATCGGCACCTGAATAATCTTCGGTACGGGGATTACTTCCGAGACATCCGATAACGCAACTAGCCAGTTTTGTCCGCCCACCTGGAAGCCCAGTCGCGACAGCACGGTCTTTCGCAGCGCCGCATCGCGAATGCGTAATGCAACCCCTTGCTGAAACTCCCGAAGACTGGTCTTTCGTGCCATGAGTCAAGCAACTCCAATAAGTGAATGGACGCTCAACCAAGGGCCTTGATTTTGGATAACAGCTCCTGGCCGTTAACGGGCTTGACCAGATAATCCTTGGCGCCCTGACGCATTCCCCAAATCTTGTCCGTTTCCTGGTCTTTGGTGGTGCAAATAAAGACGGGAATGTGTTTCGTAGTATCGGCGCGGGTAATGGCTCTGGTCGCCTGAAACCCGTTCAGCCCTGGCATCACCACGTCCATAAGGATTAGGTCAGGCAATTCTGCCTTCGCTTTTTCCACACCCTCTTCGCCACTATTGGCAATAACCACAACATATCCAGACTTAACCAACAACCCTTCAAGAAATGCGCGTTCTGTGGGGGAGTCGTCAACGACGAGGATTTTTTTGACGGCCATTATTTGCTCCAGTGATGATGTTTGATGCGTTGAAATTTGGAATACTTAGTTTACTTACCCTACACGACCCGAATGCGATCAGGCAGGTGGGCCTCAACTGTCTTCAATAAACTGTCCTTCGAAAAAGGCTTCGTCAGGTATTCGTCCGATCCGACCATACGGCCACGTGCGCGATCAAACAGACTATCTTTGGATGACAGCATGATCACGGGCGTCACCTTGAATTTCGCATTTTTCTTTATTAGCGCGCAGGTCTGATATCCATCAAGCCTTGGCATCATGACGTCTACGAAAATCAGGTCGGGATGGTGATCCGCTATTTTGACGAGCGAATCAAACCCGTTTTCAGCCAGAATTACCTGGCAACCCGCTTGCATCAGGAAAATCTCTGCTGATCGCCGAATCGTATTCGAATCGTCGATCACCATGACTCTGACGCCTGCCAACGGCTTTGCGTCACTCACGAGGCCCTCTTCCCGAACGGATGCATCAAATTAGACGCCCACTATTTATCAAGTCTACTAGTATGGTATCTGCAGACGGCCCACGCTATTGAATGCGTCATATGTGGCCGTCACAGCCTCCGAAGCCAAACAGATTTTTACCTAGCCTTCTGCTTATTTGGATGAAGGTTATCCCGCTTTCGCGCAAGAAACAACAAGAAACCGCCTGTTTTCGATATTCTTTTAGTATGGCCGTGAACAGTCATGCTGTCATCATCACCGCCACTTAGAGCTCAACCATTTCAAAATCTTCCTTCCGGGCACCGCATTCAGGGCAGCACCAACCAATAGGAATGTCGTTCCAGCGCGTGCCCGGGGGAATGCCGTCGTCCGGCCAACCGGTAGCCTCTTCATACAACAACCCACAGACAAGACACATCCATATTTTATTGGCGGCATCAGTATTAACCACATCCATTTTCAGCTTTCAAAGGCTACAATAGTTTACAAATACCCGCACCTACGGTGCTACAGACGACCGCCCTAAATCCACACTTATGCAACCGGCGAGTGCAACGCTATTTT
>JANMZU010000470.1:0-2709 GCA_031383585.1 Betaproteobacteria bacterium | reverse complement strand
GCCGAGGTTTTTCATCAGCTTCGTCGGCGCGTTGCGGATATGCATCGGCACCGGGCGGGACTCATCCTGCGCGATGAAAGCGCGCGCCGCTTTGTAGGCCTTGTAGACCGCATTCGACTTGGCGGCGATCGCCAGATAAATGATTGCCTCGGCCAGCGCCAACTCGCCTTCGGGCGAACCCAGACGGTCGTAAACGTCGGCAGCGCTCAGCGTAATATCCAGCGCGCGGGGATCAGCGAGACCGATGTCCTCGGTCGCCATACGGATCATGCGGCGCGCCAGATAGCGCGGATCGGCGCCGCCATCGAGCATGCGGCAAAACCAATACAACGAGGCATCCGGGTCAGAGCCACGCACGCTCTTGTGGAGAGCGGAAATCTGGTCGTAGAAATTATCGCCGCCCTTGTCGAAGCGCCGAGCTGCGCGGGCCAGCACGGTTTCCACAAAGGTCGTGTCTATCGTTTTTGCGTTGCCGTTTTCGGCGGCAACGGCGAGCTGTTCAACCAGATTGATCAGCCGCCGTCCATCCCCGTCGGCCATGCCGATGATTTTCTCTTTCGCGGAAGCGTCAATGACTACCATATCGTCACCCGCTTGCCCTGAGCTTGTTGAAGGATTCCTGTCCATGCCCGGATCAAACACCGCCGACGCCGCCACCGCGAGATCAAACAACGCACCCAACGCTCCATCATCCAGCGGCTTCAACACATACACCGACGCACGCGACAGCAACGCGTTATTCAATTCAAATGATGGATTCTCTGTCGTCGCGCCGATGAACGTCACCAGCCCCGACTCGACATGCGGCAAAAACGCATCCTGCTGGCTCTTGTTGAAGCGATGGACTTCGTCAACGAACAGAATCGTGCGGCGAGCAAGATTTTCCCGATTCACTCGCGCCCGCTCGATGGCCTCGCGGATTTCCTTCACGCCGGAAAGCACCGCAGAAAGCGCAATGAAATCGGATTCGAACGCATGCGCCATCAAGCGCGCGATGGTCGTCTTGCCCACTCCCGGCGGCCCCCACAGGATCATCGAGTGCGGCTTGCCGGATGCAAACGCGACAGCCAGCGGCATGCCCTCACCGGTGAGGTGTTCCTGCCCGACTACCTCGGCAAGCGTGCGCGGCCGTAACTGCTCGGCCAGCGGCGCGTTTAATTCCGATTGACAAACAATTCGCTCACCCAACCGACTAGCCCCCTCTCCCTCGGGAGCGGGCTGGGGTGAGGGGAAAACGTCAGAAAATAGGTCATTCGCCATAATGTGAAATATTGGCAAACACCAGCACTAGCGGGGCTCTCCGGACAAAAATAGCCGGAACGCCGCTCCAGCGCTTGTGTTTAATGATTTAGTCGGCTGCCGACTGCCACAAGCAAGCTCAAGCCATTATCGCCGTTCTACATCCGGTCCAGCGGACTGATCACGCCACGGCCTGCCACCTTCAGAACATGGGTGTAAATCATGGTGGTTTTGACGTCCGCGTGGCCGAGCAGCTCTTGTACGCTGCGGATGTCATAGCCGGATTGCAGCAAGTGGGTCGCAAACGAGTGGCGCAATGTGTGCGGTGTGGCTTGCTTGACGATGCCCGCCGCTTCAACCGCGCGCTTGAAATCCCGCTGGAAGGTTTGATCGTAAAGATGATGTCGTCTGTGTACTCCGGTGCGCGGATCAGTTGAGTGCTGCGCCTGCGGAAAAACCCAGAACCAACCCCAGCTTGCGCCCGCCTTTGGATACTTCTTCTCCAACGCGTGCGGCATATAGACGCCAGCCCTACCCGCTGCGACATCCTGTGCCCACGTCGAGCGTGCATTTTCGAGTTGCAGACGCAGTGGATCAGCCAAACTCGATGGCAGCATGACGACACGATCTTTGAAGCCCTTTGCTTCGCGAATGATTATCGCGTGGTGCGCGAAATCAATGTCCTTTACACGCAGTTGGAGTGCTTCATTGATACGCATACCGGTGCCGTAAAGCAATCGCGCCAACAAGGCGTGCTGGCCAGAAAGTAACGACAAGATCACACCAACTTCGTCGGCCGTCAATACGCTGGGCAAGCGCCGCGGCGCGGTAGGCCGCTCAAGGCCATCAAGCCAAGGTAACTCAATGCACAACACTTTTTGGTACAGAAACAGTAGCGCCGACAACGCTACTCGGTGCGTTGAAACCGAGACCTTGCGCTCGACGGCAAGGTGAGTCAGGAATGCTCGCACCTCTTCAGCTCCCATCTCGCCGGGGTGGCGAATACCCGACCAGCGAATGTAAAACCGAATCCAGTAAAGATAGGTGTCTTCAGTGCGCAAGCTGAAGTGCAAATAGCGAATCCGCTCACGCACCTGGTCGAGCACTTTTTTCGATTGCAGCGGGGGAAGCGGGTTGGTAGACTGGGTTTTCTTAGGTCTAGCGGCCTGCTTCGGAGCGGAACTTTGACTGCCGGAAAACGTGAAAGTGTTATAGCTGTACATATATACAGTATTATGCGCGAAGCGATTGATTGCAAGCGTTTTTTTCGCCTGTCTTCTGGAATGTTAGGGAGACAGCGTGGAATGTTCGGGCGACTTTGAGTCTCCCTACATATAGTTGAACTAAACCGCTTCGCGGTGGCTATCCTGCCGAGACGACCACCGCGTTTTTCATGTTGCGCTATCGATTGACAAAAGCGGTTGTGCAGCGGCTCTTTTGATGTTGGGGAATGTTCCCCGACAATCAGGA
>JANMZU010000431.1:0-3755 GCA_031383585.1 Betaproteobacteria bacterium | reverse complement strand
CCCTGATTTTTTTTAAAGAGGGTAAGCCGCAACGGCGGCTTCTAACTGCACTCCAACTGCGGACTCTATATTCAAGATGATTTTCAAGTCTCGTTCGATTGTTTCAAGCTTATTGGCGCTGTTGCTGGCGATCGCACACTCGACTGCATTCGGTGACGTAACTACACTGTCTGCAAATAGCGAGTCTGGCCACGCTAGCGTTCCCGCGACGAACGCCAATGTCGGTGCCCAACTCGATGCCCAGGACGCGAAAAGCCCAACATTGGCCAGCAGTTTCAATGACGCTGATCTGTGGCAGCGGGTGCGCCGTGGCTTCGTCATGGGCGAATTGAATTCGCCGCTGGTGCTGCAGCAGGAACAGTGGTACGCCACCCGTCCCGATTACATTCAGCGCTTTGTTGATCGCGGTTCCAAGTACCTTCACCACATTGTGGAAGCGGTAGAGAAGCGCGGCATGCCGATGGAGGTCGCTCTGCTGCCCATCATTGAAAGTGCATTCAACCCGCAGGCATTCTCACGCGCCAAAGCTTCCGGGATGTGGCAATTCATTCCGTCAACCGGCAAGCACTTTGGCCTCAAGCAAGACTGGATGGCAGACAATCGACGCGACGTCCTCCTTTCGACCGATGCAGCGCTCGACTATCTGCAAAAACTCTACCGCATGTTCAACTCCTGGGAGCTCGCTTTCGCCGCCTACAACTGTGGCGAGGGATGTGTGGCCCGTGCAATTGCGAAAAATGCAAAGCGCGGGTTGCCAACGGATTATCTAAGCCTCAATCTCCCGCTGGAAACGCGCAGCTATGTGCCCAAGCTGATCGCAGTAAAGAACATCATCCTCTCGCCGGGCAGCTACGGCATAGAACTTGAAGCGATGGAGAACCGCCCCTACTTTGCCAAAGTCGCGGCGCCCGAAAAAATTGACACCAGCCTCGCGGCACGCCTGGCCGAAATGCCCGAGGAAGAATTCGCGACGCTGAATCCGGCATTCATAAGGCCGGTTGCAAATTCGGGCACAGGGTACTTCCTCGTGCCCTACGACAAAGCCGAAACATTCCGCTCCAACCTTGACCTCTATCGGTCATTGAACGGCCCGATGGTTTCGTGGCAAACGGTCACTGCCAAACGCGGCGAGTCCATCGACGCTATCGCCAAGCGCTACGGCATGACCGGCTCGTATTTACGTGCCACCAACGGGGCTTTGAAGGAACAAAAAGGCAAGCTGACGGCGGCTTCGACCATCATGGTGCCAATCACTGCGCAAGCGAAGATCATGAGCGCGGCGCTGGACCAGAAAGTAGCGTTGAAGGCAGCGCAGGAGTCCTCGGCGAGCACGTCAGCCGCAGTTTCAAGTGAAGAAACGAGGGCGCCATCCAAAGCGCCGCTCGTGGCGAACGAAGCCGTGACCTTGGCTCTTCAGCCGGCCCCTGCAGCGAGCCAAACAGTTGCGGCCGCCGAAACACCTTCCTTACCCGACTCACATCGGGTGCAACGCGGCGAAACCTTGTTCTCGATTTCAAAACGCTACAGTGTCGGGGTCGACCAACTCAAGATGATCAACGCGATGAAGACCAACAATGTACAAGTTGGCCAAAACATCCTGCTAAGTGGCTTCTCCAAAGCGGAAGCCCCGCTTAACGCGTCGCCTGAACTGATTCGGGTAAGCACGCCAGCGCGCGCGGCGCCAGCCAAGCCGAGTACTTATACGGTTAAATCCGGCGATACCTTGTACGCGATTGCGATCAAGTTCGCGGTTGAACTCGATGATCTACTGCGCTGGAACAAACTCAGCGCCAAATCCGTATTGCAGCCGGGGAATAAGATTCGCGTGACCTTGTAGATTGCTGCTTTGCCGCTGACTATCTGAACACGCAACGCTGCAATACCGTTGCCAGACTACCGAGCAATGCGACGTTCTCCTACAGTGGCTCGCATCGTCCCTTGGTACATTATCTCCAGCGATCTACTGCATACCCGTTCAGAGAGTGCGGCTATGCAGTACATGTAGGCTGGTCACGTGCGAACTCATCCCCCCGATCTCGCTCGTGACAGGTCCGGCAGGCCAGAAACCTTGATCTGCACGCACGACTGTGCTCCATAGTTCGGTCGATATTCAACCCCCGCTTCGGCGGGGGTTTTTTTTATGCGGCACCGCAATGCAAATGGTTCAACGTCATCTGACGCCAATTCACGCGTTCCGCCTACGTGCCGTGAACGCGACACAAGTCAGAATTTCCACATCAAGTTGTTCGCGAAATCCAACGCACAAACCCTTAGCTGCGCGAATCCATCAATCCCGGAAAGGACCATCATGACACCCGCCACCCGTTACGTCATAAACGTCAATCGTCACTCTACTTCGGACCCTAGATTTGATATGCGTCTGACCGAGAAATTTGACGACGAGGAAGCGACCAGCATCGGCTGGACCTGGGTGGCCGCAACATTGATTGCAGGCTCATTGATCGTGTCCGGTTACCTGGATGAGGAATCAGCTAACCCGAGCAGACCATCGGACAAGGTGGAAAAATATGCCGCCAATACTGCAACTGCAGTTCCGACTGGCGTGTCGACAAAAAGTGCCGATGTCGGTCGGGATAAGGGCTACTAACGACATCCTCAAAACGGTTGGGCCAGACAGCCCAACTTGAAGGCAAACTCCAATATCGGCGCGGCTTCCAGAACATTCTTGCCCTGCGCAGCCCGCCAAATGGCGTTCTACAACCAACAGGTTCGGCTAACTGTCCTTCATCCACGGTCGAAGCGCTTTTCGCAAGCCACCCTCATTGAAGCCGCGTGTTTCCTGGCCGTCGATGAGGATCACCGGTATTCCACCTCCGCCGAGTTTTCGGTAGCCTTCTACGCCTTCTGCGCTTCGCTCGACATCGAGCTCGGTAAAACGAATGCGGTTGCCCCTGAAAAATTCACGCGCGGCTGTGCAGTAGCCGCACCAGGTAGCGCTATACAAAATGACTTCCGGCTGTGGCTGGGATGACCTCGCTTGCATGGATGACTGGTCGCTGCCTTGCGAGGATAGGCGCTTGAACATGGATTTGCCCTGCCATGCCACGACGGCAATCACGACCAGTGCCACCACCCATTTCCAGGAGCCGACTGACTGGTCGGGCGCAGCGCGAAAATGCGAGCTTGCGGAGCGCGTTTCGCGGTCGTTCAGGTATTGCGTATCACCAACCTTACTGTATGCGACCTGACAGGAAGGACATTGCCATGATGGGCTGTTGTCGGTTTGTTTTCTCGCGTAGCTGCACTTGGGACAGATCGTGGTCATTTGGGGAGCCCTAAGATTTCCAGGTTCACTGCTGCAACAGCGCGAGCAGTTCATCCACAGATGCTACCGCGTTCGCGCCTTCGCCACCTTCAAGCAGCCCATCGGCCAGGGCGCGCTTACTCGCGTGCATTTCCACGATCCGCTCTTCGATGGTGCCACGCGCGACGAGGCGATAGGCAGTCACCGGTCGGCGCTGGCCGATGCGGTGGGCGCGGCCCATCGCCTGGTCTTCGGCCGCGGGGTTACACCATGGGTCGGCGATGACGACGTAGTCAGCGGCGGTCAGGTTGAGGCCATAGCCGCCCGCCTTCAGACTGATGAGGAAAAATTGTCCCTCCCCCGCCTGGAACGCAGCAACACGTTTGGCGCGATCATTGGCTGGGGTGGCACCGTCGAGGTATTGGTAGGCAAAGCCAAGCTCTTTGAGCTGGTCGCCCAGCAACGCGAGAAACCCGGTGAATTGGCTAAA
>JANMZU010000422.1:0-1918 GCA_031383585.1 Betaproteobacteria bacterium | reverse complement strand
CTGGCGCTCTCCTACGCCAAGGCTATCGGCGGCTCGCGCGGCGGCGTGATCGAAACCAATTTCCGCGAAGAAACCGAGACAGATTTGTTCGGCGAACAGGCCGTCTTGTGCGGTGGCGTTGTTGAACTAATCAAAGCAGGTTACGAGACCCTGGTAGAAGCTGGCTACGCACCCGAGATGGCGTATTTCGAGTGCCTGCATGAAACAAATCTGTCTCGGTTTCTTCGCGGAAATTGGTTTCGATCACGCCGCCGCGCGAGCCGCCGATAGCCTTGGCGTAGGAGAGCGCCAGATCACGTGCCTTGCCAGAGTTGTCTTTGTGCACAGCGACCAATGCGGGTACGCCGCCGCCAGCAACATAAGTCGAGCGCACAAGATGGCCAGGGCCCTTGGGCGCGATCATGATCACATCGAGATCCGCACGCGGCGTCACCACACCGTAGTGAATATTGAAGCCATGCGCGAAGGCGAGTACTGCGCCTTTCTTGATGTTGTCGTGAATCTCATTCTTGTAAACGTCACCGATATTTTCGTCTGGCAACAGCATCATCACCATGTCGGCTGACTTAACGGCATCGGCAACTTCTGCGACTTTCAAGCCAGCCTTCTTGACCTTGTCCCACGAAGCTCCGCCTTTACGCAAGCCGACGGTAACTTTCACGCCGGACTCGTTCAGGTTTTGCGCGTGGGCATGGCCTTGTGAGCCGTAGCCTACGATGGTGACTTTCTTGCCCTTGATAAGTGATAGGTCACAGTCTTTGTCGTAATACACTTTCATTTCGATCTCCGAGTTGTTCTTAACTAAAGTTTCAAGCTTTGATAATCCATTCGCCGCGACCGAGACCGCAGGCGCCGGTGCGTACCGTTTCCAAAATCAGCGAGCGATCCAGCGCTTCGAGGAAAGCGTCGAGTTTGTTGCCGGTGCCGGTTAATTCGATGACGTATGTTTTTTCCGTCAAGTCGATGACGCGGGCTCGAAAAATATCCGCGGTTCGCTTCAACTCTTCACGATCCTTGCCGACCGCCCGAACCTTTACGAGCATCAGCTCGCGTTCGACATGCTTGCCCTCGTTGAGGTCAACGATTTTTACGATATCGACGAGCTTGTTGACCTGTTTGGTGATCTGTTCGATTACTTCATCCGAACCGGACGTGACGATAGTCATCCGCGACAGCGTCGCGTCTTCGGTAGGGGCAACCGTGAGTGATTCGATGTTGTAGCCGCGCGCCGAAAACAAGCCAGCAACACGCGACAGCGCACCCGCTTCGTTTTCAACCAATAAAGAGAGGATGTGTCGCATCGTTTACAGATCCTCTGCCAAAATCATTTCGCTGATGCCTTTGCCACCGGGCACCATGGGAAATACGTTTTCCTTCTGGTCGGTGATGAAGTTCATGAATACCAGGCGGTCCTTCATGGCGAATGCTTCCTTGAGCGCACCTTCGACATCTGCGGGCTTTTCGATATCCATGCCCACATGGCCATAGGATTCGGCAAGCATTTTAAAATTAGGCAAAGCATCCATGTACGACTCAGAGTGGCGGTCGCCGTGGAAGAATTGTTGCCACTGACGCACCATGCCGAGGTATCGATTATTGAGAAGAATTACCTTGATCGGCAAATGATATTGCTTGCAGGTAGAAAGCTCCTGAATATTCATCTGGATTGAACCTTCACCCGTGATGCAGGCAACGTCCGCATCCGGAAAGGCAAACTTGCAGCCCATTGCATACGGAAGGCCGACGCCCATGGTGCCGAGTCCGCCTGAGTTGATCCAGCGACGCGGCTTATCAAAACGATAATATTGCGCGGCCCACATCTGGTGTTGGCCGACGTCAGAGGTGACATAGGCGTCGCCTTTGGTGACTTCCCAGAGTTTTTCCACCACGTATTGCGGCTTGATGATTTCGCTGCTGG
>JANMZU010000414.1:0-2341 GCA_031383585.1 Betaproteobacteria bacterium | reverse complement strand
ACGAATTTGCACCGGTTTTTTCGCCTGACGGCAAATGGCTTGCGTATTCGGCCAGGTACGATAACAACACCGACGTCTACATCATTCCCGTCACCGGCGGCCAGCCAAAGCGTCTCACCTGGCATTCAAGTGCCGATACGGTGAATGGCTGGAGTGTCGACGGCAAACGTGTATTGTTCGCGTCGCCGCGCGAAATGGGCAATGGCCGCAGTAATCAGCTGTATGAAGTCTCTGTTGATGGCGGCTTTGAGAAAAGGGTCATGGAGGCACTGGCGTTTGAGGGCAAATGGTCGAGGGATGGTCGTCGCATCGCCTATCGTCCCTACCGTTCTGCGTATTCCGGTGCCAGTGGCTGGCGGCAACATCGCGGTGGCAGCACGCCGCCGGTCTGGATCATCGATCCGGCCGCCAACACGCTGGAAAAAATTCCCCACGTCAATGCCTCCGACACCAATCCGCTCTGGGTCGGCGATGACGTGGTGTTCATTTCGGATCGCAACGATGGCGCCGCCAACCTTTTCATCTACAGCAGCAAGACCAAGGAACTGCGACAGCTCACCAAGGAAACGCTGTGGGACGTGCGCAACGCGAGTGCCTTTGAGAACACCGTTGTCTATGAAGTCGGCGGTAGATTGAAGGAGCTCGATGTTGCCACCGGCAGCATTCGCGAGCTTCCCATCACACTGGCCGCACAGGCTATTCAGGCGCGCCCGCAATGGAAAGACGCAAGTGGCGCCATGACCTCGGCCAGGCTTTCCGCGACCGGAAAGCGCGTAGTCGTCAGCGCACGAGGCGATGTCTTTACGGTTCCGGTGAAGGACGGCTCGGTACGTAATCTCACACAGACCTCCGGCGTCCGCGAAAAGGATGGATTGTGGAGCGCCGATGGCAAGCGGGTTGCCTACATATCCGATGTCGGCATGCATCACTCGCTGGTGCTGCGCGATCAGGCAGGTCTGGAGAAATCGCAATCGTTCGAACTGGGTAAGAGCGGCTACTTCACGCTGCTGGCTTGGGCGCCGGGCGGGCAAACCATCGTCTATCAGGACAACCACCTCAACCTGTACTCAATCAGTCTGGACAAAGGCGGCATCAAGCTGATCGACAACCGCAAACGGCGTGGCGTATTCAATATCGGCATTTCGCAGGATGGCCGCTGGCTGGCGTATACCGTGGCGGGGCCGAACTACTTTAACCAGATCAAGATCTACGACTTCAATACCGGCAAGAGCGTGGCGGTGACCGATGGTCTGAGTCATGCCGACAGTCCGGTATTCGGCGGTACCGACTATCTCTACTTTACGGCGTCGATCAATTCTGGCCCCTCGCAAGTCGGCCTCGATATGTCCACCCAAGAGCGGCCTTTGCGCAACGGCATCTACGCGCTGGTACTTGCTGCCGACGGCAAATCGCCTATCGCGCCCAAGCGCGGCGACGAGGAGGAGAAGAAAGACCCTACCAAAGACAACAACAAGGACAGCCCGAAAGATGCATCGAAGGGCGACACTTCAACCAAGCCTGATGCCGAAACGGCGAAAGCCGAGAAGAAAGACCCGGACAAACCCGATGCGTTGCCGAAGCCACCAAAACCCGTGCGTATCGATTTCGATGGACTGCAGCAGCGCATCGTCGGACTGCCGGTGTCCGAGCGCAACTACACCTCGCTGGCAGTCGCATCCGATGGCGCACTGCTTTATCTGGAGCGGACACAGCCCGGCGTGAGCAATGAGCCGCCCGACGCCGAATCGACAGGCAACGGTGAACTGTATCGATTCAATTTCGAAGACCGCAAGGCAAAGTCGCTCAAGCAGAATGTCGCCAATTTCAGCGTCAGTGCTGACGGCAAAAAGCTCCTGCTGCAATACGCAAAAGGCAAGCTCGAAATCGCCGATGCCGCCGAAAAGCTCGACGCCAAGGCGCTGGACCTGAGCCAGCTAGGCATGACGATCAACCCGCTCGAAGAGTGGCAGCAGATTTTCAATGAAACATGGTGGATGCAAAAGGAGTTCTTCTACGACGCCAATCTGCATGGCATCGATTGGAACGCGATCCGTGCCCGCTACCAGCCGCTTCTGAAGCACGTACAACGGCGCGAAGACCTGAACGATTTGCTGGTCGAGATGATCGGTGAGTTGCAGGTCGGGCATAACCGCATCGGTGGCGGCGATGTGCACCGGGAAAGACCTGCGCCCGTGGGGCTGCTTGGGGCTGATTTTTCGGTTGAGAACGATCACTATCGCATCAAGAAAATCTACAGCGGCGACCGCTGGAACCCGTTCCTGAAAGCGCCGCTTGCCGCACCCGGTCTCGGTGTGAAAATAGGTGACTACGTGCTCGCCGT
>JANMZU010000391.1:0-2393 GCA_031383585.1 Betaproteobacteria bacterium | reverse complement strand
CGATTTTTTCAAACGCTTCATGTGTAACTTGACCAAGACATCTGCGTCCACTTCCAATTCTCGAAAAGCAGCTATGACACGTTTGCCAAAATCCGTAATCTTGGCGACCATACCCTCTTCGTTCTCAAGCAACATGATGTTTGCGGGTTTTACGTCGCGATGAATGATGTCGCGACTATGTGCAAACGCCAGACCCTCTGCTGCCTGCGCAATAATATCGAGTGCGACATCAATCGGTAGTGGCAGGCCAGCTTTGAGCAACGCCTTCAACTCGCAGCCGTCAATAAACTCCATTGCCATATACGCCATATGATCGGTTTTGCCGACGTCGTAAATGGTGACAATGTTTGGATGGTTCAGGCGCCCTGCTGCCTTGATTTCCTGCTTGAAACGCGCCTCGTACTGCTCCATTTCCTCGGCTGACAGCATGAGATTAATGGTTTTGATCGCGACCACGCGATCGATATCCGGGTCGATTGCCTCGTAGACGACACCCATCGCCCCGCGACCGATGACGCGCAGTATCTTGTAGCGGCCGAGAATCTGCAGTGTGGGTTCAGGCATGATCGGATTTCAAACTTCGCGTCTATTTTTCATATGAGGGTTGTGCATCAAGGTTTGAACGTGACCTCGATGTCGACGCTGCGCGCGGGTGCTCCCGGATTGAATTTCCAGTCTTTCAGCGTCATGCGGGTCTGGCGCCCGAATGCCGCAATTGGCCCGCCCTCCAAAATAACGACATCGGTGACACCGCCACGCGCGTCGATGCTTAGACGCGCTTTCACGACAACGGTGCGAAGGATGCCTTGACGAATGCCTTCAATCGGGTAGGCGGGATCACGCCGTTCCACGATGACGGCCGAGGTGTCTGGGCGCGCAACCAATAGCGGCGGCAATGTCGGCGTGGGTGCAACCATTTCCGGGCGGGGCGCCTGTACCGGCGTCTGCAAATTCGGTATTACTGGCGCGGCGGCGGCTGCCGCGCTTTGCTCTCGCTCCGCAGTGCGCGCTTGAATCGCCTTGCGTATTTCTTCACGGGTGGGTCTTTGCCCCGGCGATTTATCGTCCCGCTCTCTTCTTGCAGTCTTGGCATCCGTAGGAACTTCTGGCGCCGACATGGGCGCAGGCACGATCGCTGCAGTCGGTGGCTTATCGACTGGCGTTGGTGTAACAGGCTTTGGGGAATCTTTACCCGACACCAAAGATACGGCTGGCTCAGGCGTTGTTTTGGACGCCACCAATGGAGCCCCGGATACTGCTGGGGCGGCTTTCAAATCGGGCTTGAGTGGGCTAGTGTTTCCAGTTGCCGACTTCGACCCTGCTAGTGCGGCTGCGGGCGGTGGCTTGATCGTAACGGCTCCGCCGTCCGCGCCAGCGGTCATCGGACTCACCGCTGCAATAACTGGCACGTTCGAGTCGATTTGCGCGGGTCGCGTTTTGCGGTAAACGAGCATTGCCGCGAGCCCTAACGCAATAACTGCAAGCAGCGTTGCGGTGGTTGCAATTTTTTTGCCATTTTCCAGAAAATCAATCAGCGCCGCATTGCTCTCCACCGACCGCGTTGGCACTGGCGCAATTGATGCTCCCGGCGAGGATCTCGTTGCAGCGATGGGGGCGTTGGCTGCAACCTCGCGGATACGCTGTGACGCACGCTCCTTCACGCCCTTTTCAGCCAGGCGGAATGCCCCATCTGACTTGCCCACCAAATAAACTTCGTGGTCACGCACCTGCTTGTCGGTACGCACGCCGATATGCTGAAAAAGGCTCTTGTATTGGCTGGACACGCCCGACATCACTTCACAAAAAGGCCGTGACGCAGTGAGCTGTCCAGGGTCAGCGAAGGTCATGATGCGCTCGGCGACATTGATGCCGTCGCCAATAATGTTTGGATGCCCTCCCAGGCCGGTAGCGAGCTTCACCGGCCCCAGATTGATGCCAACGCGTATGGCCGGCCGGTCACGATTGACGTTGGAATGCATATACATCGCCACATACAATGCATCTTCAGGATCACCGAGAAAGCCCATGGCCACACCGTCACCGGTGTCGAGGATGATCCTGTCGGTCGCGGAGATATTGGCAATCGCGCCCATCAGGACCTGATTGAAATTTCGCTTGAGCGCCATTTGGTCGGCGACCGACTCGCGAGAGTAGCCGACCAGATCGACGGCAACGACGCTCAATACCAGTGTTCGGCTGGAGGGTTCAGCGGCCATGAATGATTGACGGGCGACCTAGCCGCCCGAGTATTGAATCGGCACGATGGATGGCGATTGCGTCAATCGCCAATTCTTGTTGGTAAACAGCAGACAAGCCCACCGTCCTTTGTTGAAACCCTTTCATCGCGTACCTCCCATTGCGAGTGTACCCAATTCGCCGCAAGCGTTCCACAT
>JANMZU010000359.1:0-5188 GCA_031383585.1 Betaproteobacteria bacterium | reverse complement strand
GATGCGGGGGGTGAGCTTGAGGCGGTCGACCATCGGGGCGGCTAGGCCAGCGGCGGTGGCGCGGTCCAGGTCTTTCTGGTTTTCTGCCTGGAGCGGGGCGGTGTTGTCGCGCAGCAGCCGGGCCAGGCGGCGCAGGCAGGCGCTGCGGGTGGCGGCACTGGCGCGGGCCATCAGCGACGAGGCGGCGCGGGCCTGGATGCCCAGGGTTTGGGAGTAGGCGGCGTGGGTGGGCGCGTTCATGGGGGG
Organism: Betaproteobacteria bacterium; assembly: GCA_031383585.1. GTDB lineage: Bacteria > Pseudomonadota > Gammaproteobacteria > Burkholderiales > Usitatibacteraceae > UKL13-2. The sequence continues at coordinate 4,942 of JANMZU010000359.1, read as the reverse complement.
ATTATCGTGCGGGGGGGGCTGAAAGTGGGCGCTCCAAGTAAGGCACGCTTTTCAATGTTGTCGCTTAGGTTTTAGCTCGAATGCAAACTCAACTCCGTCATGCACAATTCAGCTCAAATTACAAATTGTGTGCGTTCGGGCGCAGGTGTTTCCGCGCCATCCCAGTACTTTGATGATGCGCATCTACCTCAATTCAGGAGTAAAACAGCGGATAGCCTCATTTCCAGGCTGCCGCCCTAACGCATGAAAAGGCTATTTACCGAGCGCCAGGGTATCCGTAAGCCAAGAGTAGCTGAGACTCTTGACGCGACGACGCGCGATGCAATTTTGACCATTGTTCGCGCGCGCATGGATGAAGAATGGTTTGGGCTGCTATTTCCAAACAAGTGCATCGATGGCTACGCCTATGCGGGCACAGACTTTAGCCGACTGGAGGCGACCATGGCCGGCTTTGGTCTGCTGTGGCCGCGTCAGGACATTGACCCCGAAGAACCACCAACGGATGGTCGAATCTTCGATCTAATCGAGTTCACGTACGAACACATTGCCGAGGCACTTGATCCTGAACACCACAGTTACGGCAACCACTCGCATTACACGTATGACCAGGACAATGGCCGAGAGAAGTTTGCGGAGGACGTCAATCGCATCTTTGAGCGTAACGGGATGGCGTTCGAACTCATCGATGGCGAGGTTCAGCGGTTGGTGCCTGCACCATTGCAATTGGACTTGGCACAGTCGATCGTGCATACCGGCGATGCCCCACTTGACCAAATGCTTGCCACTGCCACCCAGAAATATCTGCATCACGATCCTGCTGGCCGGAGTGAGTCAATCGAAAAGCTCTGGGACGCGTGGGAACGATTGAAGACGATCGAGTCTGGTAGGGACAAGAAGGCTAGCACCGCCAATATATTGGACAAGGCGGCAGCCGAACCAGCGTTCCGGGACTTGCTTGAGAAGGAGGCGCTGCAACTGACCGAAATCGGAAACAAGTTCATGATCCGACATTCCGAAGTCGGCAAAGTGCCGATTTCTACGTCGGCACAAGTTGACTATCTTTATCAGCGCCTTCATGCCGCTATCTGGCTGTTGTTGCGTTCCAGCGGGCGTTTACGTGCCATTTAGGCATGACGCGAATTAGCCAATCCCGCCGCCTCCGATGAGCCGCAAAATGTTGGCAACTGGCGCATTCCTCGTGAACATCGCACAATTAAAAGCCAGATCCAAAAGAAAGCCGGAATGTCCAAGCCACTAACCTTCATTGACGCATTCGCCGGGTGCGGCGGGCTTTCCCTTGGCTTGATGCAGGCCGGCCTGACGGGAAAATTCGCGATTGAACATGACAATTTCGCTTTCGCAACTTTGAAGGCTAATCTGCTCTCGAAACAGTCGAAGTTTAAGTACTCTTGGCCACAATGGCTGCCAAAAGAACCGAAGAGCATTACCTCTCTGCTGGGCGAATATGTCGAGGAGTTGGAGGCACTTAGCGGCAGTGTTGATGTCTTGGTCGGCGGCCCACCGTGCCAAGGCTTTTCGATGGCTGGCCGCAGGCAGCATGACGACCCAAGGAATCAATTGTTCGCCCAGTACCTCCAGCTTGTCAAAATAGTGAAACCGAAGATTGTGCTCATCGAGAATGTGCGCGGGTTTGCGATGGACTTTTCAGTTGGCGACGACGTCACTAACTATGCTGGCGCCTTGAAAACTGTGCTTTCCGATGACTACAAGGTGTACGAGCGACTACTCGATCTATCGAATTTTGGCGTGCCGCAGGCCCGCACACGTTATTTCGTGGTCGCTGTCCGGTTGGCCGTTTCAACAACTGACCCGTTCAAACTGCTCGAAGGCAGTGTCCCTTCATTTCTCCGTAGACTGGGCATCAGCGCGCCGGTATCGTCATCAAACGCAATCAGTGATCTCGAAGTCGGCCGCTGCGGAACGGAGCCGTCCAAAGACACTAGCGGGTTCGACCAGATTGCCTACCGCCGGCCGTTGACCCGCTATCAAAAACTCATGAATGGAGGCGGCGTAGCGCCTAGTGACCTTCGGCTTGCCCGGCATGCAGTCGAAATTGCGCAGCGCTTCCAGGAGATCATTGACGTAAGCCATGCGGAAGGCCGGCTGAACACGAGCATCAGTGCCGAAGTTCGTGAGCGATTTGGGCTCAAAAAGAAGGCGTTGCGCGTGCTTGATCCTGATCGCCCTTCGCCGACCATAACAAGCATGCCGGACGATCTCCTTCACTACAGCGAACCCAGGACTTTGACAGTGCGTGAGAACGCGCGCCTACAGAGCTTCCCGGACTGGTTCTCGTTTCAGGGCAAGTACACGACTGGCGGCCATCTCCGCAAGAAGGAAGTGCCGCGCTTCACGCAGGTTGCCAATGCCGTGCCGCCTTTGGTGGCACGTGCAATTGGTGAAATGCTCATGGCTCTGATGGCAGGCGCTACCCACGCGCGCCCAGCCCGCGCAAATCAGTCAAGCCCTCAGTGCGTCAACAAGCGTGCGGAAGTCTTCGCGGAGGCCTAGGATCGTCTTGCGCAGCGTGCGCATGTCGCCGAGATTGATTTGCGTTCCCTCGTTGTTGACGACGGCCTGAGGCTTCCCCTCAGGCGCCAAGAGCATGTGGCCCAGAACGTTCCGCTCAGGCACGACGTTGTCCATATAGGACTTGATCGTTTCGACTGATGGGCCATGGTTCGCATCGCCCTCAAGTAGGCGGCGCAGCATCCGCAGTCGGTCGTTGGCTCCAAAAATCATGTGCGCTTCAAGAATCGTCGTGATACTCGTCGCGGCTCCCAACTTTTCGCCTTGCTTAGCGATGTCCTTGACCCGTTCTTGCACGCGCTTTATGGCCTGATCGACGAGCGCCTTCTTTCCTCCATCATCGAGCTTTGCCTCAATGTGAAGAAGACACGAATGAATCATGTGGTCAATGTCGCTCGTTGCACCCATGACAATGCCGCGCGTGTGATCGAGATCTAGAACCTTCTTCACCAAAGACTCGAACACGCCCAGGACTTCGTCGATCAGCCCCTCGCGGCTGGCGCAGTATATGCCTTCAAGGTCTCGCTCGAACGCCATGCGGCGCAGCTCGGCGGCGGGTGTCCGCGCGGAATAGAAGACGACGTCCTTGTACTGCGCAACCTGACGAATGCGCTCGATCACGTCTTGGCCATGGACCCCCCCGCCCAAATCCCAGTCCACCAAGATCAGGTCAACTTCGTCCTGGAAAACATCGCCTGCAATAAGCGCTTCGACCTCGTCAATGGACGCGCACTGAGTTGGGCTGAAGTTGAAGCCCTCGTCGGCCATCTCCGCCTTGATACGCGTAATCTGAGAATTCACGGCGTTGGGTTGATCGTCAACCCATAGAACATTGAAATCGAGCCTCAAGTCCTTTTCCCCGCAGGAATTATCGTTATAGCGAAGGCAGTTCCCTTTTTACCTTCGTTCTCTTCCAACTCGATGCTGCCGCCAATCTCGCCGAGCACCTGCCGAACGTGATACAAGCCCAGGCCGGAACCGTTGGTCGTGGTGTAGCCCATCTCGAAAATGCGGGCCTTGTTGGTACCCGGCGCCAACCCGCGGCCGTTGTCGGTTACGCGGATAAGCAACCCGCGCTTGTCGATCGGCGACAGCTCAAACTTGATACGCGATGCCTTTGCCCGTTTCGCGTTGCTGATCAAATTGTCGACGATGATGGAAGCGTCGATGGGTTTGAACCGCATCTTCAATCCAGGATGTTCGTTCGCAACGTCGATTTGCAGGCGAACGCTCCCGGTCGTGCGGGCGATCTGCTCGATGTAGTCCGAGATAAAGCCGGGGAGGTCAGTCTCGATCGTCTCGGAGTCCAGCTTGAACTTTGCGCGAGACGCGAACCTCGTTACCGCCAGCACTTTGCGGTTCAAGAATGCCATCTGCTCCATGGCCTTGAGCACGGAGTCCCTAGGAACGGTCGTCTTGCCTGCCGTTGCCGACAGCAAATTCTCGATCTGTTGCGCGATATCGACCGCGTAGATCGTAACCTGATGGTGAAGATTAAGGATCGTTGCGGCGTCCAGGTCTACGATCGACTCAAGAAAGTGCGAACGCCTTCGTTCGACGGCGACTTCTGCTTCGGCTGTCTCCGCGCGGTGCGTGGCTGCCGCTGTCGCTTGGCGCTCCTGGTCGGCAACCCGGCGCGCGTCAGCCTCTGACTTCTTCAGTTCATCGAAACGGCGTTCCGCCGAATCCAGCTTGGCGATGAGCTTCTTATCGCCGGTTTTCTCCGCAATCGCACGCAGGCTTACCAGCGATTGCTCGAAGTTTTCCGAGCGCTCATTGATAAGGTCTACGAGGTTTCGGCTGTATTCGAGCAATTCAATCTGGTCGTTGTCGACAAGATTGGCGACAGCCGCCGAAACACGCGCTCGGCCGGGGTCGGTGAGGAGACGAGATAGGTCTTCCGTGTTCGCGTCGGCCTTGTCGACCCACGACACTGGCACGACATACTTCTCAAGCCGTTTTAGGCAGTTGTCCATCACTGCGCGCCGTAGCTGCTGCACGGCAGGCGTATCGATTAGGCCCTGGTTGCGGCTCGATGCCTCTTGGAAGTCCTCGTCGGACCCGAATACGTCGATGCGCCCAATGATCTCGCGCGTCCCGAGGAACCGGGCATAGCCCTGCTGCTTGCGGCGGTCAAAGCCGAACCAGTCATTCCCGTCCTCCCCGATCGGGTAGACGCGGAAGTTATTCCTGAACAGAAACACCGACCCGAACTGCACCGGCTGGAGCCCAATACGGCGTGTGAAAGTCGTCTTCGCCGACTGGTTCAGGTAGTAGATTTCGCAGACGAAGCCAGAATTCTTGAGGTCTACGTACGGATTCGGCTCACGTATGCGGTAGATCAACTCGCCCCGGTCGGTAAGCGTGGTGTTCAACTGGTCGCCGTCGATGG
>JANMZU010000341.1:0-2318 GCA_031383585.1 Betaproteobacteria bacterium | reverse complement strand
CGCGGCTCTGACCCGGAAGCGAGCCCGAGCATTCGAAACCACACAAGCTCTTGTGCGAGCACGATAAAACCAATCAATGCACTGAGCAGCAAGGCCCAGGCAAACCCAGCGGGCTCCGCTTCTCCCCCAGCGGTTGTGGCTGCCGTCGCTTTCGCTATGGGTATCGGTTGCATCAGTCGTGGCGCGACCAAATAGATCATTACCGCCGTCAGGACATTCAACGTCGCCGCAATCCAAACCGCTACCTGCTGGCCGACCAGAGCGAAGACCACAATAACCGCAACAAAGGCCGCACAAGCAGAGCCCCATGTATTCACAGCGTACAAGAACCCGCTAGAGCGGCCAATATCCCGGTACTGTGCGTCCAGGTACGCGACTAGCACAGGCAAGGTCGCCCCCATCAATAATGTCGGCACAGCAAACAGCGCGTACGCGCCGAGAAATAAGGCAGTGTGACTGCTCGCCTCGATCAATGTAGGTAGTAGATGAGCGATCGCCAAGCTGAACACGCCGAAGGTGCCGATCAAAATTTCAATCACAACGAAAATCACAAGACGATATCGTTGCAGCCGTAGCAATAAGTTGCCAAGGATCGCACCGATGCCTAGTCCGAACATGAACACCGATACAATTATCGTGACAGATTCAACATCGCTGCCGAAAACGGCGAAGAGAGTTCGCTGCCAAACGACTTGATAAATTACCGCCGAGAAGCCGGAACAGAAAAACAGCACGGCGATCATGTTCATCGAACGCAGAAGCGGTATTTTTGTTTGCGCGGCTTCTGCGCGCATAGCGACGATCAATTGGGCCACCGCCCAGAACATAACGACCAGCACGACGGCAGCGATCGACGGCGTGACCACCCACCATGCGCCCGCTGCCAGCAAAAATATCCAGTCTCCGAATCGCAACCAATCCAACTGACGATGCGGTGGGCTGAACGCAGAGGGAACCAGCGCAGCAAGCTGGCGGGCGAGAAAAACCACGAGTGCTGGAATTACAGCAACTACGAGAAGCGCTTCCGGTACGTGCCACAGCCAACTTAAGTCCGATACATCAACAGCGCCCCACGGCCGACCTTTTGATAGTACGTACGAGAAGCCGCACAGGATGGACGAAACAGCAAGAAGCAGCATGAGATTGACCTTATGTGAAATTACAAAACTGCGAAGGGCACGGCGCTTTAGTCACAGCACGTGCCTCGCGCGTGCTGCCAATATAGTTGACCACGCTTTCTCTTGCCGGACCATTCCGGTCTGGACGACTCGTCGAATCGCTCTCTAGGCATGCATTCTGTCATCTAATACCTGTGCCCAAAAGCACGCGAATGGCAAGTTATTCCAATCGGCATGAGGCAGGCATAGCCACACAGCTTTACAACTGGATTCACCAGATGACGTTGTTGGCTAACACGAGTACCGAGTCGAGAATATTGAAGCTGATAGTTTTGACGGTTTACATTCCCTTTGGCGAACAGGGTCGGTGCAGCCCAATATTGTTTCGGGGTTAAGTTCAGGTTCACTTGCGGCGCCGCCTGTTTTCTTGCCCATTGGGACCACACGACCCCGGCTTGCGCCGACACCCCTCCTATTGACTCTTTTACCGGATGACCTTCCGCGTTGTGCCAACATTCCCACCGGATAAAGAGCTGCTACGGCTCCTACTCATTTCGAATAGAGCGATGGGGACCACCGTTTTCCAGCGCGGTGCTTTGTCGAGCGCCATTCGACACATCTTTCAGCGACGTTCGTCCCGAACTGAGCCATTGCCATGTTTCGCCGTTAACGCTGACAGACGCACCACTGGATTCGTGCCGTTTGTTTGCCTGCCAGTGGTGGCAACCAACCATTCGTATCTGCTCTCCCACAAACGATAAGACACCAGTATTGACGAGGCTTTCCAGCCGTTTTTCTTCGCCCAGGCCGGCGGAATGGCGTTCTACATGCCTGGATGCTAAGTCTGTGGAATCCGCTTCAATACTTCAATGCGTCTCGAACGTATTGCCACATAGCCGCCCTCGGACAGATCGTGCAGGATCCTGCTCACCATGTCCCGCGATGCGCCGACGCGATCTGCCAATTCCTGCTGCGTCATACGTTCGGTGAGTACGCCGACGCCGCTTTGCTCCGGCGTAAGGCTGGTGAGCAGACTGGTAAGCCGACCGTAAACATCGAGAAGCGCCATGCGCTTTACATTCTCCACGGCGATCCGCGTGCGGCGAATCAACCTGGCGATCAGTTGCAGTGCGAAGTCCGGGTTAGCCATCACGTAGCGGCGCATCATCTCGCGCGTGATCACCGAACAGGTGGTCGGCT
>JANMZU010000285.1:0-13098 GCA_031383585.1 Betaproteobacteria bacterium | reverse complement strand
GTGAGCAGCGTTTCGTCGAACAGACGTTAACCCTTCGGTGTGGGGATGCGCCCGGCCGAGGTATGCGGGCTTGCGATGTACCCCATCTCCTCCAAATCTGCCATGACATTGCGGATCGAAGCAGGCGAAAGTTCCATTCCCGAAAATTTGGACAGCGCGCGCGAACCTACAGGTTGGCCATCGGCGATGTAGCGTTCAACGAGGAATTTCAGCAGAGTTTGGGCGCGCTCAGAAAGCATACGGCAATTGTAGGCAAAAGATGGGGCGTTGTGTGAACCATGAGATAACAATGATTTGCGGGTTTCCATTGAATTTTTGCGGTGAGCATTCCTGTGATTTAATCGGGACCATGAAAACGGTATTCAAAACGGTCGCGATTGTCGGCAAGCCAGATGGCGTCGGCGTGCGCGAGCCACTGAACCAATTGATAGAATTGCTGCAGAGTCGTGGCATCTCGGTACGCGTTGACGCGCACACCGCGAATTTTGCAGACATCAAGCCCGATGCGATTATGCCGCGCGAGCCGCTTGATCAATTGCTCAGCGGTGCTGATCTCGCCATTGCAGTTGGCGGCGATGGCACGCTGCTGGGAATGGCGCGCTCCGTTGTTGATCACCATGTGCCACTGGTTGGCGTCAATCTTGGCCACCTTGGTTTTCTGACCGATATCCCTGCGGAGTCGATGGTGCCGATGATGACGGCCTTGCTCGATGGCGAATATACCGAGGAGCCACGTTTCTTGCTCGATGCGGAAATTCGCCGCGACGGCAAAACCATTTTCAAGACGGTCGCATTCAACGATGTGGTCTTCAGTCGCGGCGCCATGGGAACAATGATCGAATTTGCCGTGGAGGTGAACGGCGAATTCATTTATTCCCTGCGTGCCGATGGCATCATCGTCAATACCCCGACCGGTTCAACGGCGTACGCACTTTCCAGTGGCGGGCCGATTTTGCAACCGGGGCTGGCGGCCATCTCGCTGGTGCCGATTTCCCCACATACCTTGTCAAACCGTCCCATCGCCATTTCGAGCGAATCGGAAGTGCGCATCCGGCTAATTCGTGGTGCCAATGCAAGGGTGAATTTCGACGTACAGGCATTTTTTGATCCGGAGCTTGACGATGTTGTGATCGTCAGGGCGCACAAGAATCGCCTGCGCTTGTTTCACCCGGTCGGCTACAGCTATTTTTCGATGCTGCGGTCTAAACTCCACTGGAATGAACGGGATCCTTGATGCTGCGTTCATTGGTTATTCGCGACTTCGTCATCGTCGATACGCTAGAGCTAGATTTTGAATCCGGTTTCACAGCGCTCACGGGAGAAACCGGCGCCGGAAAATCTATCATGATCGACGCGCTTTCTCTGGCGCTGGGCGGGCGCTCGGAAGCGAATGTGGTGCGTGTCGGCAAGGCGCGTGCCGAGATTGCGGCCGAATTCGACCTCTCGCAAGTAAATGATGCACGCGACTGGCTGCGTGATAACGAGCTAGCCGACGACGACAAGAACATGTTGCTGTTTCGTCGTGTGGTCGACGCAGGCGGACGCTCCAAGGCATTTATCAATGGCACCTCAGTCACGCTCACGCAGATGCGCGATCTGGCCGAGCGCCTGATGGATGTACACGGCCAGCACGAACATCAGACGCTTCTGAAGCGCGATGCGCAACTAAGTCTGCTCGATGGCTTTGCCGATAATGAGGGGCTTCTTGCCGACATGAAGTTAAAACACGGCGCCTGGTCGCAGCTGGCGGCGACCCGCGCGGCGCGCGAGGCAAACGAAATCGCCATTACCCGCGAGTTTGAAGAGTTGAATTACCAGATCGGCGAACTCGAAGCGTTGAAGTTTTCTGTTGCAAGCTGGGAGGAAACGCTGAACGAACAGCGTCGGCTCGCCAATGCCGCCGGACTCATCGAATCTGCGCAATCAGCCATCGACAGCCTGGATGACAGCGAGGGTGCGGTGCTTTCGCGGATCGACAACGTCGCCACGCGGCTGTCGAAGGAAGCCGAAACTGATCCCGCATTGAAAGAGTCGGTCGCGCTGGTCGACTCGGCGAGCGTAGAGTTGCGTGAAGCAGTGTCGAACCTGCGCCATTACCTGCGCAAGCTCGACGTCGATCCGGTGCGGCTGACCGAAATCGATCGCGAAATGGCCGATGTGCAGGAGATCGCCCGCAAATTTCGCATCGAACCCAAACGTATTCCCGATATCCTCCAACAAAAACGCGACCGCATGAGCGCGCTTGGCGGGGGCCAGTCGCTCGATGAACTGATTGCCGCAGAGCAAGTTGCCAGCGCCACGTTTATGGACGCCGCAAATAAGCTCACCAAATCGCGCCAACAGGCCGCGAAAAAATTCGCAGCAAACGTCACCAAATGCTTGCAGGAGCTCGCCATGCCGGGCGGCAAGTTTGCCGTGGAGTTCACCCCGCGTGAGCCTTCTGCGTTGGGCCTGGAAAGCTGCGAATTTCAAGTGGCAGCACACGAAGGGCAAACATTAGGCCCATTGGCAAAAATTGCATCCGGTGGCGAACTGTCTCGCGTCAGCCTGGCAATCCAGATGCTGGCGTCGGCCAAGGCGAGTGTGGCGACGATGATTTTCGATGAAGTAGATGCAGGTATCGGTGGCCGCGTTGCCGAGGTGGTGGGGCGCTTGTTACGCTCGCTTGGTTCGCAGCATCAGGTGTTGGCGGTCACGCATTTGCCTCAAGTCGCTGCCTGTGCGGAGCATCAGTTTCAGGTGGCCAAAACAGCCAGCGACGGCGTCGCAACGACGTCCATCACGCGGTTGACAAACAAGACCCGCGTCGAGGAGATCGCCCGTATGCTCGGCGGCATCAAGATCACCGAAGCGACCAGGAAGCATGCAGCGGAGATGTTGCGCAACGCGGCAGTTGCTTAAGGGCGGTCTCGTCAATTTTGCGTTGTACGTGAAGCCTCCGCAGAACTTAAAGAATGCGCTGTCACTTCGAACAAAGGGAGGAATCTGGGTTCGCGTTTGCCGGGAAGCAAGCCGATTTCTCCCTTCAATTGAAATATCAAGTGATTAGTGAAGGTCTAGCACTGGCGGGTGTTTCGGGGCAAAAAGACTTGTAAACGCCCGCGGATATTGGTTCTAAGTAAAATTGACAAGTTTTATCCCAGCAAACCCAGCCACGCCTGACTAACTGCATGCCGTTCTGCAGACAGCTCATCCGGTGAAATCCAGGTCTTGAGTTCATTGTTATTGCGCGCCAGATGTTGTCTTTCGCGGTAGGCTAAAAAAGCCTTGCCGACACTCGCTGCGCTGTCCTCGTCGAGGATACCCAAAGCCGCTGCGCGTGCTAGCAGTGAAAAATTTCCCAGATTACCGAGGAACTCGACGTGCTCCCGGGAGTACGCGAGGATGATGTACTGGACAATGAATTCGACATCGACGATGCCACCGCGTGTGTATTTGAGGTCCAGTTTGTCAGTGCGGTCTTTCTTTTCGGCGTGCATCTTGTCGCGCATCGCGACTATTTCAGCGCGCAGCTTGAGCTTGTCTCGCGCAGTCGACACCACTACGCTTCGAATCGCATCGAAGGGCGCTGCCAGAGCGACATCGCCGGCGCAAAAGCGCGCTCTCGTCAGCGCCTGATGTTCCCATGTCCAGGCGCGCTGCAACTGGTAATCGCGAAAAGCTTCGATAGGTGAGACCAGCAGTCCGGATACGCCATCTGGCCGCAAGCGCAGATCGGTTTCGTAAAGCACTCCCCCCGCAGTCGTCGTGTTGAGCCAGCTGTTCAGTCTTTGCGCTAGTTTTGGAAATTTCTCCGGCTCGGCGCTGAGTGCAGGATCAAACAGAAAAACCAAATCAAGATCGGATGCATAGCCCAACTCTTTGCTGCCCAACTTGCCGTAACCGATAACGGCGAATCCCATTGGTGGCGCCCATCCGTGCAGCGTCTCGGCCGTGACCGACACGGCGCGCCACGCCAATACCAATGCTGTTTCCAGCAGCATGTCGGCCAGTCTTGAAAGCTCATCGGACAACGCCATGACGCCGAGCCTGCCCTCGATATCAGCGACGTTAAGTCTCAGCGTGATGACCTGCTTGGCGTGACGCAGGATTTCATATTGCCTTTCCGCATCCGCTCCTGCTTGATCACAGGCGGTCCGTAGTTGGGTCCGCTCCACTAGCCAGTCGATCCCGCTGCTGCCCACCGGTGCCTCATGCGCCGCAATCAGTTCATCGAGCAGAATGGGGTGTTTGCGTAGAAAGTCTGCAGCCCACGCACTTTTCGCAGCGAGCCTGGCAACGCGCTCCAGGACATGCGGGTACTCGGTTAGCAATGCCAGGTAGGTCTCGCGTTTGTCGATCGCTTCTATGATGTCGAATAGGCGGAAAAAGGTGCGCGACGATTTGTCGTAGTGCAGGGATGCATGGAGCGCTTGTGGGATCAATGCCTTGATTCGAGTACAAGACCTGTTAGTAAGCGTCAGAGTCCGCGGTGACTTGAGCCAGGTGTTGGTACGTCTTTCGACTTCACTCGAGACTTCGCCGTTGATACCCTCGGCTTCGGCGATGCGTCGGCAGGTCTCGGCGATGTCCCCTGGTTTTCCAGTGGCATCGGCAGAGACCTCCTTTTCCGATCCAGTCGCGAACAAGGCTTCAAACTCGGTGGTCACGCTCCGACGATGGTCGTTAAGTCTGTCGAGAAGGGCCAGCCAATTCGGCAGATTCATGGCCTCGCTGATGCGCTGTCGGTCATCTTCATTGGTCGGCAATAGCTGGGTCTGCTGGTCATCGAGATATTGCAGCCGATGCTCAAGGTTTCTCAGGAAGGCGTAGGCCAGCTGCAGTTGTTCGACGCGTGCCGCTGTGACGATACCCATCGTCGCCAATTGCGACAAGGCTGTGCGCGTAGATCTGGTCTGTAACGCGGTCTCACGTCCGCCTCGAATCAACTGAAACAACTGCGCGATGAACTCAATTTCACGAATGCCGCCAACGCCGACCTTAATGTCTTCGAGTCGGTTTCGCTTGGTGGCATCGGCACGAATCTGACCGTGGAGCTCACGCATTTCCTCAATGGCTGCGTAATCATGATAGCGGCGATAGACAAATGGTTTCACCAGTGAATCGAGCGCGGTAGTTGTCGCATGGGCGCCAGTCAGGGCGCGCGCTTTCAGCCACGCATAGCGCTCCCAGGGTCTGGCCTGGGTGATGAAGTAATTTTCGAGTGTGGCCAAACTACTCACCAGCGGGCCACTAGCGCCGAACGGCCGTAACCGCATATCGACCCTGAATACAAAGCCGTTTTCATCGACATGATCGAGCGCGCGGATGATTCGTTTGCCCAGCTCGGCATGAAATTCGTGCCAGGACCGCTCGCGAGTGGCCTCGCCGTCGTTAGCATGGACAAATATCAGGTCAACGTCGGATGAGACATTCAGCTCCATCCCGCCAAGCTTGCCCATGCCGACGATGACCAGGTGCGCCTGCTCGGAAGCCGCTTCCTCAACGGAGACACCGAAGCGCGAAACCGTAGCGACGGTATGAAACTGTAGTGCTGCGCGCACAGTTACCTCGGCAAGAACCGAGATCGTCGCGAGCGTTTCGTCCAGATCGGCCAAGCCGTTGATGTCCCGAAATATGCACAGCAGCATGGTGTGGCGGCGAAGATTGCGCAGGCTCGCATGGAACTGCCGCTCATCTGTGTTGTCGGTTAACAACATCGCTTGCATTGCTGCTCGAGTCTGCCGTTCGGCAACATGCGTTTGGAGCCACGGAATCAGGTTTGGTTGGGCGTGACAAAGCCGTTCGGCGTAACGCGACGCACGAAAGGTGCGGGTAAGTTGGCTTTGGAAGACTTGAGCTTCTAACAAAATGTCGTATCGTCCATCATCTGTGTCGTCATTTATGCGGTTGCCACCGTTAAAATAGCATGGTGGTCGAGTTTGGTTGAAAGTGTCTGCATGACCCCGAAAATTGCTTCGCGAAATCTATGCATTGGCGTATCCGCAGCCCAGCAATGAGGGTTGCAAAGTGGTTTGAATGTACCCGTAGTTATACAGCCTGACACCAATAGTTGCCTGTCAACTGGAACACAAAATCAAAAAAACGTTATTTCATCTCGGACGGGCTGGCTGGCGAACGTTGTTTTGGGCGGCGGTAATCGCTTCGCTGTTGCTGTCGTCAATGGTGCTAACCCTCCGATACTTGGTGCTGCCCAACGTTGAGGGTTACCAGGGAGACATCATCAGCAGAGTGGCGGCGGCAAGCGGAATGGATGTCTCTGCCGCGGCGATTCGCGGCGGCTGGTCCGGGCTGCGACCGTACGTGGAACTCGAAGGCGTGGTATTTCGCGAAATTGCCGGCAGTACGTCGGCCTCCCGCGTGGCCGGCGCCGAGGCGCTGCGGCTACCACGGATGACTGCTGCCCTATCGTGGTGGTCATTGCTGGTTGGCCAAATTCGCCTGGTCAACGTCAATCTCATTGGCCCCGAACTTTCCCTGTCACGTGGTAAGGACGGCCTGCTTTACTTTGCGGGGCATGCAATCAATGCCGCCCAGCCGGTCGAGGACGACGGGCGAATGCTGGACTGGCTACTGGAACAATCCGGCGTCGAAATTGAAGACGCGACATTAACCTGGACCGACGAGCTCTCGCCCAGTGCGGCTCTTAAATTTACCGATGTCGCTTTGCGTATCGAAAAGGGTGTGATCGGCCACGTGATTGGCATTGCCGTGACGCCGCCGCCCGAGCTCGCCAAACGCATCGAGTTGCGTGCTGATCTGAAGTTGCAAAAGTCGGAAGGTCTTTGGAACGCGACGGGCACTGTATTCGCGACCGCGACCAACACCAATTTCGCAGCGCTTCGAGCGCATTTGCCTGTCCCAGATGTTTTGCTTGCGGGTGTCGGCAACCTTCGGGCGTGGATAGAGGTCGACAACGCAGGCGCGCGCCGCGGCGCTGCGGTTACCGCTGCAGGTAACGCGACAGTTGCGTTCAATCCGATTCGCGCCATTACCGCTGACATCAACTTGATCGATACCAAAGCCCAATTGTCGCCGGAAGTTGCGCCATTGAATATTGCCAGGCTTGCAGGGCGAATCGAGTACAAATTGCTGGACGACGGCTTTACGGTGGGCAGCAAAGCCTTTGAATTTCGTACTCGCGAAGGCGTGACTCTGCCGCCAGCTGATTTTTCATTGACGATGCAGCACCAGGGAAATGCGTCCACGGCGACGGGCGAGATCACTGGCACCGGTATCGACCTGAAGGTTATCTCGGCCCTGATTGAATATTTTCCGGTTCCCAAAGATGTACGTACTGTTGTTGCACGATTCAGTCCCCGTGGTGTGGTGCGCAAATCCAGCTTTGCGTGGACCGGCTATCTGGACAGGATCGCAAAATACCGCATCAAAGGCGAGATGAGGGATTTTGCGATCAACGCGGATCGCTCCGTTCCTGGCATCAGCGGATTCACCGGCACCGTTGAAGGCGACGATACGGGCGGCAGATTCACCGTGATCTCCAAGGATCTGAAACTGGATCTGCCGGGCATGCTGCGGGCGCCGCTGAAATTCGATGCGCTTGAAAGCGCGGGGAACTGGAAGATCGGTGCCGACGCCTTAAATATCGATTTTCAGCATATTGTGTTTGCCAATCCGGAAGTTGCCGGCGAAATCTCCGGGCGCTACTCGCGATTTTTGGCCGATGGTCCGCGCGCCAATGAGGAAAAGGGCCCCGGCTCACTCGACATCAAAGGCAAGCTAACCCGTGCCAAAGCAGTAGGGGTAGCCAACTACCTTCCCAATGCTGCAGCGCAAACACGTGAGTACATCGAATGGGCGGTACGCGACGGTCAGATCCTATCCGCGGATTTCTCACTGAAGGGCGAAATTTACGAATTTCCCTTTCACTTGGGCAAGGGTGGCAATTTTCGCTTGTCCGCCAAAGTCAAGGATGTGGATTTTCGTTATGCCGAAGGCTGGCCGGTTGCTGAGGATGCGACTGGCGAACTGATGTTTGAAAACACCGCCTTTACGGCAAAGCTTGTATCTGGAAAATTCTTCAACGCAAGGCTAGGGTCAACGACGATCGCCGTCGATGATTTCGCGGCAAGTCCTTACACCCTTTCCATTCAGGGCGAAACGGCAGCGCGTGGCGAGGACGTAACACGATTTTTGCGCGAGAGCCCGCTGGTCAACGGCGTCGGTTCGTTTACCAAGTCGGTCTCAATTGAAGGGCCGGGGAAGCTTGAGTTGGCACTCAAAATTCCAATTCATGCGCCCGAGGGAAACAAAGCGACGACCAAAGTAACTGGTTCCTATACCCTGCGCGGGGCTCAGGCCAAACCGGTGCTGGGGCCGTTGGTAACGGGGCTAACCGGCAACGTCGCCTTTGCCGAGAGCGGCGTCAAAAGTAATGGCATCACTGGTCTTGCCTATGGGAACCCACTGACCATTGGCATTGCCAGCGGCCCAGATGGAGTCACCACGGACTTCGCCGGGCGCACGGATATTTCGCTGCTTGGCGATCTTTTGCCCTTTCGCTTGCCGCAGCAAGTAATTGGGTCGACTGACTTCAGTGGACGCATCTTGGCCCGGGAGAGTGGTGTCGATATTTCGGTCGAGACCAGCCTTCTTGGTGTGACTTCCGCCTTACCCGCGCCACTTGCCAAGCGTGCCGACGAAGCCCGTAAGTTGCGCCTGGCTTTCACAAATACTGGACTGCCAGGCGAAAAAATTACGCTCGCTCTAGCGGGTAATGCGATGCCAGCTGCGTTTTCTGCTGGCAACGGCGCCGCATTGCCTCAAACCGATGCAGTTGAATCCCGCATCGACGCGCGGTTTCAACGGCGAATTGGCACCAATGGCAACATGGTATTTCGCGGCGGTATCGCTAGCGTTGGCGTCGAGTTAAGTAACGCGCCCCTGCCGGATGGACTTTGGTTCGCCGGCACGATGCCGCTGCTGGATTTTGATGGGTGGCGCGACGCGTTTGCAAAATTCTATGCGCCGCAACCCGTTAGAACTGCAGATTCAGCAACGCAGGGGACGAGCGACAAAAGTGGAGTCGATATTGCCGGATTCGACTTCAAGCTTGGCGGCTTGGTGGCTTATGGCAGGCCGTTCGACAAAATGACGCTGAAGGGCCGGCACGGCGGCGAAGACTGGCGCCTGACGGTGGACAGTGAGAGCGTTGTCGGCGATGTTTCCTGGCGCGCGGGTGCCTTTAACGATCGTGGCGCCGTGCGCGCACGACTGAAAAAGCTGGTGCTTGCCGACGAAGTGTCGCAGCCCAAAGAGGCTGCCGGGACTGTCGTGAACACGGTCACCACGCGCGAAGCCGACTTTCCCGCGCTCGACATCATCGCCGACCGGTTCACGCTCAAAGATCGGGAATTAGGCAAACTTGAATTGCGTGCCACCCCGATGGGCGACAACTGGCGAATCGACCAGCTAAATATCTCGACTGGCCACGCAAAACTGGAAATGGACGGCTTGTGGCAGCGTTTCAGCGACTCGGAAAATCCTGCGAACATGCCAGGCAAATCGCGCACAACGATGAACATGAAGGTTGAGGCAAGTAATCTCAACGCTTTGTTCTCACAGTTCGGCTTTGGCGACCAGCTCAAACGCGGCACCGGCAAGCTGGAGGGCAAGGTATCCTGGCCGGGACACACCTACCAGTTCCAGACAACGGCGCTTTCCGGTGAATTCAAAGTTGAAGCGCGCAATGGCCAATTTGCGCAGATTCCCGTCGGCGCCGGCAAGCTGCTCGCCCTGATTAGCTTGCAGTCTATTCCACGGCGTATCACGCTGGATTTTCGTGACGTCTTCTCCGAGGGCTTCGCCTTTGAGAAAATTGACGGCGACATCAAGATAAATAACGGCATTATGCATACCGATAATTTTGAGATCGTGGGGACAGCGGCCAATGTAAAGATGTCCGGCGAAGTTTCGTTGCCATCGGAGCAAACCAAGCTGAAGCTCATCGTGGTGCCATCATTGGGTGAGGGCGTTGCGTTAGGTGTTGGGGTGCTGCTGGGGCCGGTCGGTGGTTTGGGTGCACTGGCTGTACAGAAATTGTTGCAAGGGGCGCTTTCCTACGAATACGCGGTGACGGGATCATGGGATAATCCTCAGGTTGATCGTATAAAGAATGAAGCGCAGCCAGCCAAAGACGGAAATGCGCCAGCCTCAACACCAGTACCGGCACCGGCAGCCAGCACAAGAAAAACCTCATGATCATTACCAAGAGTAGCGGCCAGATTCCCGATGCTTTGCTCAAAGCGGCGGGCTCCACGCAGTCTTTCTTTCGTGTTGCAGCCATTCAGATGGCCAGCGGACCGAATGTCCAAGCCAATCTCGATGAGGCAGGTCGCCTTATCGACATGGCGGCGGGTACCGGCGCGCGCATTATCGCGCTTCCCGAATATTTCGCCATCATGGGTATAAAAGATACTGACAAGGTAGCGGTACGTGAGCAACCGGGAGACGGGCCAATTCAGCAATGGATGTCAGAGATAGCGGCAAAGCATCGCATCTGGCTGATAGGGGGTTCGATTCCGATGGAATCAAATGTTCCTGGCAAAGTCAGAAACACCTGTCTGGTCTACGACAAAGAGGGCAAGCAGGTCGCTCGTTACGACAAGATTCACCTATTCAACCTCGCGCTGGGAACGGAGAATTTTTCCGAGGAGCGCACCATCGAGCCTGGCGACAAGGTCGTGGTAGTCGACACGCCCTATGGCCGCATCGGCCTATCCATTTGCTATGACCTGCGCTTCCCCGAGCTTTATCGGGCGATGGGGAACGTGGACATTATCGTGATCCCGTCCGCCTTTACAGCCACCACAGGTAAGGCACACTGGGAACCGCTGATTCGTGCTCGCGCGATCGAGAGTCTTGCATACGTGATTGCGCCGGCACAGGGCGGATTTCACGTCAACGGCCGTGAAACCCACGGCGATTCGATGATCGTTGACCCCTGGGGCGTGGTGCTTGATCATTTACCACGTGGCTCCGGCGTGGTGGTTGCAGGCGTTAACCCGCATTACCAGCAGACCATTCGCAAAAGCCTGCCAGCGTTGTCGCATCGCACGCTGGGCGTTAAGTCCTGAAATTATTCAAAGTCAAGCGCTGTTGCGGCTCGCGGGACCGAAGTGGCTGAAGACGCCCGTGGATGCTAGAGTTTCTTGTGCTGCGCTACGCCTCGTCGATTCTAATCAGCTTCATCCGGCCTGACGCTCCACTTTTAACCGTCACCAGGGACTTATGCACCTCGAAGTGATTAGCGACCAGCGCGATAAGTTCTGCATTTGCCTTGCCATCGATGGGCGGTGACTTGATCTGCGCGGTCCAGGTTCCATTAGGCATTTCACACAGGTCGGCGACGCGCGCATTCGGCTTTACCTTGACCTGAATCACTCGCACTTAAACGATCCCGACCGCAGCCGATCCGGTAATCCGCGTGTAATGCAGTACTGACGGGAATGGCTCGTAGAAATGGTGCAGGAGCGCGCGCCACTGCTGGTATTGCACAGATTGTCGAAAGCCGATTTCGTGGTCCGCCAGCGTCGCCCAGTTCACCAGCAACACGTATTGTCCTTCGCGTTCGATACAACGCTGCAATGAATGACCGAGATAACCCGGCATCGACGCAATGATTGCCTGTGCCTGGTCGAATGCCGCTTCGAATGCGTGCTCCTGACCATTGCGTATCTGTAGTTGGGCAACTTCGAGAATCATGATTCTGCCGCTTGTATGGCCGGTACATAGACGTTGGCGTCGTAGCGTTCCATATGCGCCTCGGGTTTGTGAAGTAAGGTAAAACCGAATTGTGCATACAGCCCGTGCGCATTTGCTGTGGTCAGCGTGAAGCGACGCAGACCTTGCAAATCGGGATGCGCGATTACACGTTCGATGAGACTCTTGCTGTAACCGCGCCCGCGATGTTCGGGCAACACAAACACGTCAACAAGATTGGCGAACGTAGCGAAATCAGAGATGACGCGGGCAAAGGCAACTTGCGCGGGGCCGAGAAAGCCGCCGAAGCACACGGAGTGCTCGATGGACTTTTTTACTGTGGGCATCGCAATGCCTCTTGCCCAAGCGGACTGCTCCGATAGAAATGCATGAATTAGTTCGACATCCAGTTTGGCTTTGTCGCATGTGACGCGCAACGCATCAGGACCGATGATCATGTTTGTAGGTATCTATCGATTAGTTACAGTGGGTAAACCGGTGCGTCCGCATCGGCAATCAAAAGTTTTTCGAGTTGCTGCAACGAGGAAACCTGAAAGTGTGGCGTCACACCTGCCGGTGCTGCACGGTTGTCTATATTGAGCCAGCAGGTATGCAGCCCAGCATTAATACCGCCGATGATATCGGAGTCTGGATTGTCACCAACCATCAACACTTTCTCACGCGCCGGCTGTCCCATCATCAACAGTGCGTGATCGAAAATATCGCGATGCGGCTTGGCGACGCCGACCTCTTCGGAAACGACGAGCACATCGAAGTGCTCCCGCAAGCCTGTGCGCTTCAGCCTGACTTCCTGCAATTCGGTAAAGCCATTGGTAATGATGCCGAGGTGGGCGCGTCCTTTGAGTGCATTGAGCAAGCTGGTTGCGCCTTCCAACGGCGTACAGATATCGGCAAGGGCGGCCATGTATGCGCTGTTCAACTGGTTCGCCGGGGTTTGCAGCTTCTCTGCCCAGCCAGTGAAGCGCTTATGCTGCAACTGCTTGGCGGTGATTGCACCATTCTGATAATCCACCCACAGCGGTTTGTTTATTTGCTGATACTCAAGAAAGTCCTTGTGGGTAAACCCGGTCTCAAAACCTGCGAACATGCGCTGCAGACCAGCGAATGCGTCGAAATGAAACAGGGTATCGTCGGCGTCAAACAGAATCCAGTCGTACTTCATGCGGGTCAGCTTTGCAGGGACAAGCGAGGGGTCTCAATTTTCCCCAGCAACCATTGCAGTCCGGCCAAGCGACGGTGATCACCGTCGCCACGAACATGCGCGCTTCCGCGACTTGTGACCGGCTCAAAGAGTGCTGTCCGTGCGACGTAGTCAGCATTTTCGCCGTGATGGGTTTCTAAAAATTGTGGAAAGCT
>JANMZU010000257.1:0-3678 GCA_031383585.1 Betaproteobacteria bacterium | reverse complement strand
CGTTGTCCATGAGTCGACTTCACAGTTTCCACCAATTGCTGCAACCGTGGTCGCAGACGCGTAGCACGTGCCGCCTGGCTCACCGTAAACCCATTTGCCGGTGTAGTTATAACGGCCCAATACGGAGAAGTCCTGATACGTCCAAGTCGCAGAAATTGTCCCTCTCACGCGTGGTGACTCGAACGCGTAGAAATTACCCAAACCGCTAACCAGTGGGGCGCCTTTTACATAAGACCAATCGTTCTTGGTCAGATACGTTCCCGTACCCACCAGTTTCACCTTGCCGCCGGCACCGAGATTGATGTTGTGAGTTACATCAAGATCGAGCCCGGCAACAATCGTTTCACCGAAGTTGTCAAAGCGACGGATGGTGCTTTGGATCGGGCCGGAATTGGCGACGCCAGGCAGCCACGTTGCAGGGTTGGTATCGCGAAACACGCTTCCGCCCGCGAAATTCGGGTTGAATTCGTTGTTGATAACTGTCTGCGAATCAAACCGGTCGATGAAGTTGCGACGATGGATGTTGAAGTAGTCCACAGAAGCCGAGGTGTCGGCAACTGGCGAGAAGATGAAGCCAAACGTGTAGCTCTTGGATTTTTCAGGTTGTAGCTTGGTGTTAGCTGAAATCAGGCTGGAAATGGTCCGGCCCGTACCACCGAACGCCGAACTGCAATCGTCCGCGTTGGCGCCAACTTTTCCGCAACGCAGCGGATCATTGATACCGGCGTTGAACGATTGCACATTGCCCGAGGAAATCTGCAGCAGCGACGGCGCGCGGAAGGCCTCCGCATACGTCGCACGAAGGGCCAATTGTGACAGTGGCGACCACTTGAGACCGATTTTAGGTGTTGTGGAGTTGCCGTAATCACTATAACGATCGTACCGGCCGGCCAATTGCATTTCCACGTTCTTTACAAACGGGACTGACAATTCGCCATAGACCGACGCAACTCTACGTGAACCATGCACCGTGCTGGACGCTACACCAACAAATTCACCGGCCACATTACGTGGATCGGAAACGATGTCAAAGTCTTCCTTACGCAGCTGCAGTCCGGTTGCCAGCGCGAGTGGACCGCCAGCCATCTGCGTCAGTTCGGTAGAACCTTTCAAGTCCCAGCTTGTGTTCTTGCTTTTGCCTTCCTGGGTTTTATAAGGGTTCAGCGCGGCTTTCAGCTCTGGGCTGTTAGAGCCGAAAAAACGGTAAGTGCCATTGTTGACAGCACTCAACAAAGCCGGAAAATAAAGCTGGCCGTTGTTGGTGTCTTCACGTTTGGTCTGTCCGAACGTGAATGCACTTTCCCAATCCCAGTTCTTCCAGTTGCCGTTCAGGCCAGCGACTGCGTTGGTGGAATCATTGGTCACGTTCTGGAATGTGCGACCCAAATCAACAAAGCGATAGCGAAGGCCGAGACGGAATGCATTCGGGTTATCCGGATGGCCAACTGGCAGGAACAACGTGTAGGCAAAGCGCTGACCCGCTGCATTGAACCATGTTGATGGCGATCCAGCGTCAAGCGCTGGCGGCGCACCGATGAATTGCGTTTCAGCACGTGTAAAGCGGAATTCGCCAAAGGCGCTCAAGGTCGGTGAAAGCTCAATTGAGCCGCGTGTGAAAACGCTCTTTCTCTTCGTGGCGGCTTCGATATTGATGTCGTCCCAAGTGCTGGAACGGCAAAGCGTACCGAATGTCAACTCTGGTGGGCAACGCGGATCGAGCGGTAGTGCAACAGAAAAGTTGCCGTTGCCATTGACTGATTCGCGCCGACGGTTAGGCGGATAGCTAAGCGTGGAGTTCGGTATCAAACGCGTGTTGAGGGTTTGATACGTTTCGCGCTGGATATCACGGCCTTCATAAATGTTGGTTGCATCGCGCTTGAAGTACTCCATTGCTGCCAAGACGTTGTAACGATCTTTGGCCAGGTCGCCCATGCCGACCGTCCCAGCCAGCGTTTGGCTACGGAAATCGCTGTCGTGGTTTTGACGAATCGTATACATCACCTCGCCGCCAGTGTAATCCTTGCGCAGAATGACGTTGATCACACCTGCAATTGCGTCAGAGCCATAAATGGCAGACGCGCCATCTTTAAGGATTTCAATACGCTCGATTGCGCCTACCGGGATAACGTTCAGATTGAACGAAGAGCCTTGGCCCAGATTGGGGTCGGCAACCGGTGCGGTTTCAACCCGACGACCGTTGACCAATACGAGCGTGGCGACGGAACCCAGACCGCGCAGCGATACTGATTGCGTGCCGCGGGCGAAGCCATTGCCGCCGTTAAAGTCGTTCAGTGATCCACCGGCGATCGAGGGGATGTCGCGCAGTAGCTCAGCAACGCTGTTAGCGCCGCTTTTCTGAATGTCGTCACGCGTAATCACTTGAATCGGCGATGGTGTTTCTGAGTCAACACGTTTGATATTGGAGCCCGTGACTTCGATCTTGTCTACTTTTTGCGCCTGTTGTGCATGCGCCACGAAGGCCGTTCCTACACTGCTCACGCCGATTGCGATGAGCGCCTTGGCAATTTTCTTCGGTTGAAACATGGTTACCCTTTCCGTTGTTGATACTTACAAACGCGTTTGAAGCGCGTGACGATATTGTTACCAAAACGCGATAGTACGCATATTTGGATGAAGGTCTGTGGGGCATTGTGGCGTCGATGTAAGTGTTTGTAACAAAACGCCGCAACTTGCCAGGCTTGATAAAAGCTCTTTTATAATCAATTAATTATAAAGTTTTTGCGAAGCCGGTTTCCGCAAACTCTTTGTCCAAATTGTACTGATTTCACAGAGGTGTTGCATTTTTGCAACGGTCAACGCGTTTCAGCGTTGAATTAGTGCGTGGATACGCCACATTTTTTGCATTGCGACTGGCCGCAGCGACAGCATTGTCATCAGTTGGTCATAGACAAAAGACCAAGTGGCGCCGAGATCAATGTATCCGCTCCCCATGTGTGCGGATCAATGTCGGTCGCGATGTAGCCATAGGCCGCAGCGACCGAGCGCATTCCAGCTGCGCGCGCCGCCGCTATATCGCGTTCATCGTCACCGACATATACTATTTTTTCGGGTGGGACGCTGATGAGGCGCGCCGCATGAAGCAATGGTGCAGGGTGGGGCTTTCGATGGGCAGTCGTGTCACCACAAACGATACACGCGGCGCGTGCCTCAAAGCGGAGTTCGCGCGCAATTGGTATGGCGAATCGTGCTGCCTTGTTGGTTACGATTCCCCAGATTATTTTGCGCTTCTCAAGTTCGGCGACTACCGTTTCGATTCCGTCGAAAAGCCTGCTCTCGATACAGATGTTGGCTTCATATTCGCGATAAAACGCCTCACACAATTCATTGTAGTGTGCGTCGCTTGGCGATACGCCGAAGCCGACATCGAGCATGCCACGCGCACCGTTCGATACATGTGGCCGGACCGCAGACAGTGGCAATGGCGGCAGTTCGCGTTGTTGGCGCACGACATTCAGTGCGCGGGCCATATCGGGGGCAGTATCTGCAAAGGTACCATCGAGATCGAACAATACCGCGTCGACCGCACTGGCCAATATCTCACTCACGGCGTCAAGCGCGAACCTGCGCAGCCCACTAAGCGTGGAGCAGGTCAAGCGGCTTGAAGCCGCGCTCAAACACGTTTCCGGCACTGCCGCGCCACCACTGTTCGATGATAGT
>JANMZU010000251.1:0-9460 GCA_031383585.1 Betaproteobacteria bacterium | reverse complement strand
AAACGAGAACATGGTGATGGCGAAACCCAGATATTGCGTCGGACTGATCGATAGCACGCTGGCCAGACTGGGCAGTGGCACCAGGTTCAGCGTGAGCGCGAAGCCACACATCGTCAACGCAACAACGATAAGTCCATAAATTGCCACCGCCAGCCATTTTCCGGCAGTCAAACCCGCACGCGAAACGGGGTTCATCAGTAGAGGTTCCAGCGAGCCGCGCTCGCGCTCTCCTGCCGTGACATCGATAGCAATCGCCGTCACGCCGCTCACGCAACCGAGCAAAGTAATCCACGGGATGATGAACAACAACGCCGCTGCGCGTTGCGCTGCAGTGCCCAGGTTTACGTCCTGTACGTCCACGGCGCGGATAAGCTGTGGCGCGACGCCGCGCGCGATGAGCCGTTGCGTGGATACTTCGGCATTGAATCCGCGCATGAGGCGCCGCAGCACGCCGATAGACGCGTTGCCCGCATCCTGCCGAGTATCATCGAACACAAGCTCAACCTCTGCTGTGCCGGTTTGAAATTTTTCTCCAAAGCTTTTTGGGATGACCAGCACCGGATCATGTTTGCCCTGTTTGATCAACTCGCGAAAATCTTCCTTCGGGTCCTTGATCGAAACATCCTGGCGTGCGAAAAAATTGGCGATCTGCGGGCTGTTCTCGCGGCCGTGTACAAATACTTCACGCGCTTCGGCTTTCTTCTCTACGCTACTGATGAATTGGGTCAGACCGATCAACAGCAGCGGCCCGATCGCAATGGAGAGAAAAAATATCATCGATGCCGTGCGCCGATCGCGCAGGTGGTCAGTAAGCTCTTTCTTGCAGACGGTACGGATAGTAGCCCACATCATGCGACCTCTTTGGGTGGGTGTGGCGCGCCGGGTAAGTCGCTCAGCACGATGAAGGCGTCCTCCAGATTGTCTTTGCTGCTCATCTCCAGCAACTGCGCCGTTGTTCCCTGCGCCGTCACCCGGCCGTGAGAAATGATGATGATCTCGTCGCAAAGTGCGGCAACTTCCTGCATGACATGGCTGGAGAACATGACTGTCCGCCCGTCTGACTTCAGGCGTTTGATCAGTTCCCGTAAAGCGCGGGTGCTCATTACGTCCAGGCCGTTGGTGGGTTCATCAAGAATGACGTTGGCCGGTTCATGAATCAAGGCACGCACGATAGCGACCTTCATACGCTCACCCTGCGAAAACCCCTCTGTGCGACGATCAAGTATCTCTTTCATATCCAGCCACTCGACAAAGCGCGCAAGTGTCTTCTCTGATCGCGCCGTTTCCACGCCACGCAATTCAGCGTAGTAACGAATATTCTCCCGCGCCGTCATGCGCGTGTAGACGCCACGTGAATCGGTGAGCAGGCCGCAGGCACGCCTGGCGCCGTCGGTGTCAGTTGCGACATTGATACCATCAATTTTTGCGACACCCGAATCGATGGAAATGAGCGAGCCAACCATGCGAATCGTTGTTGTTTTTCCAGCCCCGTTGGGCCCTAGCAAGCCCGTAATCGCACCACTCATTGCCGTAAAAGTCACGCCATTGACGGCTTGGACATTGCCAAACTGCTTCTTCAAGTTCTCTACTTTGATCATTTTTTTGCCTCAACAGACGGCGCGGAGTCTTGAGCGTTCACATCCTTGTCCTTGACGCGTTCGCGCAATGGCTCAAAGAACAGCGGACGGGGTATACGTTCAAGGCATTTGGCATCCAACTCGCCGACGGAAGCCGTTTCGATGAATTTCTTGATCAGTTTTGGCCCGCAACCATGGTGACTGACGCCGTGCCCGACATTCGGTGCGATCACATGCAAGGTATTGCTGAAATTTCTCTTCACCTCTTCACCGTGTAGCGGCGGTGTGACCGGATCAAGGCCGCCGGAAAGAATCAGTACTGGCTTAGCAGACTTCACCGGCAGCACAAAATCCGCAGGCATCACGCCTTTGGGCCAAAGTTTACAGGCCTTCGAAAATTCGTCCACAAACAGCGGGCCGAACGGTTGCGGCTGCAACTGCGAGGGTGACTGGCCACGCTTTACCCGCGGCACGTCCTCCGTGCACACCACGGAAAGCTGCATGCCTCGTGCCAGTTTTTGCTCGGCGAAATCGCTAAACACGCCGCCCATGGTCAACAAAGACGCATAGTCACCCTGCTTCGCGCGGGCAAGTGCAGCGGGGAGCATCGCCACCATTTCCGGCACATATAGCGCAGGAAAAACGGACGTGAGCAACATCTCACGGGTGACGGTAATGTCGCGCTTTAAACCGGCTAACGGATCGATCAAGCTGACACGACGGGGCTCCTTTGAAAGCTGTGTCAGCAGCTCGTCAAGCGTCACCTTCAGTTCGCCATTGCGCTTGGCGCACTGCGCTTCTTTGGCACAAGCAGCAATCATTTTGTCGAGTACCGCCGTCGCATCGCGCGAAAAACTTTCCGGCAGTGCCAACGACGGTGGTGCAACACCATCGAGAACAACGCTGCGCACGCGGCTTTCGTAGCGGCGCAAATACTCCATCGCCGCCCGTGTACCATACGAACCGCCCCACAGATTGATGGTCTGGTAGCCAAGCGCAGCACGAATCTCGTCGATATCAGCCATGGCTACAGTGGTCGTGTACTGACCCAGATCTGCCTTTTTTGCGAGCTCGTCGCGACAAGTTTCAATCGCCATGATGCTGGCTGCGTCCCGCTTTGCTGGATCGGACATCTCTGGCGAGGTCGCATCGGGAATCTTGCAATTGAGACCATTTGATTTTCCGGTACCGCGCTGGTCGATCAACACCAGGTCGCGCTTAGCGTTCAGTCCGCCAACAATGGCCAGCGCTTCTCGCGCAAGTCCTGCTGCGCCCTGACCTGGGCCACCGGCAAAAAAGAACACTGGATCAGGCTCCTTGTTACGCACAATTGCCGGCAACACGACGATATTGAGCGCGATCTTTCTGCCTTGCCGCGTGGTGCGGTTTTCGAAGACTTCGAAGCTCGCACACTTGACTTCGTTATCAACATTGGCGACCCGGCACGGCTTCAATTGCAGCAGAGGCACGGCGACTGTTTCCACGTTGTCGCTGCAGGCAGAGACGGCAGCAGCGCAGACGGCCAGGCCGAAAAGTATTGGTTTGCATTTCATGGGAGCTTCTACTCAAGCATCAGGATGGCCGCACCTTACCGGGACAGAGGTGGGAAGTCAAAACGGCGCCGACGAACACCCATATATTCGAGATGAATTGCCTATAATTCGAGTATGGCTGAACCCAATTCGACGACCGCTACGCCCTCATTTCCGCGACACGATCCCGCCACACCGGCATTCTGGGATGTGCGATTCGATGCGTCATATACGCCGTGGGACCAGGGTGGCGTTCCGCAATCGCTGGCAGATTACGTCACACAGAACCCGGCACCAAAACGTACGCTCATTCCTGGTTGCGGCTCGGCGCATGAGGTGCGTTTCCTGGCAGAACGTGGGTGGGACGTGACCGCGATTGACTTTTCTCCTGCTGCGGTTGCCCGCGCGAAACGCTTGTTGGGCGAAATGGCCGAACACGTGCACGAAATGGATTTTTTTGGGGAGCCGCTACGGCATCAGCGCTACGAAGTGATTTACGAGCGGGCGTTTCTGTGCGCGCTACCACGCCAATTCTGGGCACAGTGGGCGGTACGGGTCGCCGAAATCATTCCTGAGGAAGGGTTATTGATAGGCTTTTTCTTTTTCGACAGCAACGAAAAAGGCCCCCCGTTTGGAATTTCACCTGACACATTGTCGGGGTTTCTCCTACCGGCCTTTGAGCTCGTCGAAGAGCGCACGCCCGGCGATTCCATCAGCGTGTTTGCCGGCAAGGAGAAATGGCAGGTTTGGCGCCGGCGCGCCGGACGCACTTAGGCGCCGGCGTTTATCACTTCTGCTGCTGCGGCATCGATGTAAATATTGCTACCGATTCGGCTCTTGGCGATGTCGGTAGCCCGCCTAGCGCTTTCCATGACGTCGTGTCTGGATTCGCATTGCGCAGACGTAATCACTGCCGCGCCGATGGCAAGCCTGGGTGCCGGGCGATGCTCAACGCGGCCGCGCTTTCCCTTCCAGATAAATCCACCGTCGACTAATGTCTCACTGGGCATGCGAATCTCCAGCTGGCGCTGGAAATCGGCGAGTGCGTAATCCAGTCTCTCGGGCCAGTCGCCGCTTTGAAGAAGCAGCACAAAACGGTTTCCGCCGATATGCCCGACAAAATCAACTCGCGAGTCGAGTGCCGTACGCAGTGCCAGTCCGCATAATCTGATCAGATCATCACCTTTCTGAAAGCCATGCGCATCATTGAAACCCTTCATGGGGTCGATCTCGGCAACGCAGACGGTGAATGCCACTTCCGCCGTTAACAACTGGGCGATATGCTGGTTGGTCGGCACCGGACCGGGCAGCAGCGTGAGCGGGTTGGTATAGCGCGCAGCCGTCAACTGCGTTTTGCTCATCACCCGCAAAATGTCGTTGACCGAACCCATGCCAACGTAGCAGCCTTCGTCGACCACAATAAAGCCGTCCGCGAGGTGTTGTGGCGTTGCGTTCGAGAGTACGGCAGCAATTTCTGTCAGTGGCGTGGACTTGTCTATCATCAGTGGCGCAACGTTCATGATTTCCCGCGCCTGCTGATCGAACGCTGCTGAGTCCGCGTCGTCGATGGTCTTGATAAATCGCACATGGCGTCGGCCAATCAGCCCGACAGGCTTGCCCCGCTCAACCACCGGTAGCACATAGAGGGTCGCCGAATTCGCGAACTCGGTGATGACGTCGCGAACGGCGGTCTCCGGCGCAACGGTTGTCGCCGGGCGCGCAAACTGAGCCGCCGTCACCAGCGTGCCTTCTTGATATTTGACGGTAGGCGGCACCGGTACGCGAACGTCATTTACGAGAGTGACAACTTCGTCATTCAGCGAGGTGGCGGGTTTTTCGAGCGGCTTGCCGATAAAGTAACCTTGGCCGAACGCCACGCCAAGCTCCCGTGCCAGCCTGAAATCGGCTTCGGATTCGATACCTTCTGCAATGATCCGGCTACCGCAGCTATCGGCGATTTGTACAATTGCCTTAAGGAACTGTGCCTTGATGTGGTCATCGGCAATGCCGGTCACGAAGTGTTTATCCGCTTTGACATACTCGGGCTTCAGTTCGGACCACAGCCTTAAACTCGAAAATCCTTCGCCCAGATCATCGATGGCGACCTCGAACCCCATCGAACGATATAGCAGCAATGCTGCATGGATTCGATCAAAGTTGAATGTGGGGCGATGCTCGGTGAGCTCGATGACGACGTTATCCGGCTTCAACTGGATGGAATCGAGAAATTTCCGGCCCCGCTCGGGGTCAAATCCCGGAGCTGAAACGACGTCGGGCGAAATATTGAGGAAGAGCTTGCCGGGCAAACGGCGGGCGGCAAATTCGCTCATGGCCTTGTTGACACAAATGGACGATAGCAGCACCAGCGTCTCCGCATCGTCGGCTGCGTGGAACAGATCGATGGGGCTCTGGAAAAGCGAATCCTTGGGACCGCGGATCAGTGCTTCATAGCCAAAAATACGCCGCTCCCGAAAATCAAGGATGGGTTGAAACACGCAAGACAAGGCTCGCCGCTCGAGAATGTCCCGAAATAGCGCCGCGTGCGCGTCACGCCGTTCTGCTTTCGCCTCCGAGCGATCCAAGGCCATCTTCCTCCCAAAGAACTGCTGGCCGTCTTTACCGTCTTGATTCGCGACGGTTCGACGTTGTCCCTTGATTATAGGCCGGACGTGGAAATCAGGTTGCTACCGAAGTGACCTTTTCAAGCGGTATCATCACCGCCATGAACAGCTCTTCAATTCGCGCATCCCTGTCGGCCGTCTGTTTCGCATTTGCCGCCGTGTCGACGGCGGCGGCCGATCCTGCATTGCCGGGGCCAACTGACGAAAGCGTGGGCCCGCAACTGCCGACAGCGGAGAAAGTTGAAAAGGAGGGCGAGGCGGTGAATCCACTACCTGAGAAGCTGCAGGAACTTGTGATTCGCGCAATTTCGTTGATCGGTGTGAAGTACAAGTTTGGTGGCGGATCTACGCAAACAGGGTTTGATTGCTCGGGATTTGTAAGCCATGTCTTTGAGGTGACGCTGGCGATCGACCTGCCGCGCAGTTCATATTCAATGGCGCGGCTAGGCACAAAGGTCGAAAGTGACGATCTAAGGCCCGGGGACTTGGTGTTCTACAATACTTTGCATCGGGCTTTTTCACACGTCGGCATCTATCTTGGGGAAGGCCGATTTGTACATGCTCCCTCGCGCGGCAAACGTGTGGAGATCGTCGACATGTCGGATAAATACTGGAAGCGCCGGTTCAACGGCGCGCGGCGACTAGTTACCGACGGCTGAGTCCGGCGCTATCAAGCAAAACGGCCACTTGTGTGGCCGTTTTGACGTAGCGAAAACTTGGGCAGCAGCAGTTACTCGCCGTACATCTTCTGCTTCAATTCGCGGCGTTCCTGTGCCTCAATTGTCAACGTTGCCGTTGGTCGCGCAAGCAAACGAGGCACACCGATCGGATCACCCGTCTCCTCACAGTACCCATAGCTGCCGTCTTCGATGCGTATCAAGGCTGCCTCGATTTTCTTCAACAGCTTGCGCTCGCGATCGCGGGTGCGGAGTTCGAGTGCATGCTCCTCTTCCTGTGTCGCCCGGTCTGCGGGATCAGGAGCAACAGCTAACTCGCGCAGATGCACGGTCGTTGCATCAGCGTTGTCGCGCATTTGCGTCTGTATCTCAACTAGCCGCCGTTTGAAGAAATTGCGCTGCGCAGCCGACATGTATTCGGATTTGGGCTGCTTCATCAATGCGGCTTCAGTGAGTATCTCACCGGTATGTGTCTCGGTCTTTAATGACGGCTTTGCAATTTGATTTGTCTCTGATTTAGGCACGGCGGGTTGTATCGCTTTCTCTACCGATTTAACGGTCAACTTGGTGACAGGCTTGGATATTGGTTTGGCGGGCGTTTTTGCAACCAGTTTCGGCGCGGGTTTGGCTTTTGGCTTGGCGACGGTCTTTGCTGCAGGTTTCGCCTTCGCGACGACTTTAGGCGCAGACGTTGCCTTGACTTTGTCGGCAACCACTTTTGATTTCTTGCCATCAGCTTTCGCTTTCGGCTTCGCTTTTGCTGTAACCAACTTCATATCTCCCGAGACAACGACATTGGTAGTGTGCGCACGTTCTAGGAACCGCCGGAACGACAAAAACGCGTTAGTGTACTTAAACCACAATGTGAATTCAACGCAATTATTAATTCCTCCGGGCACGCAAAGCCAAAAATCGCCCTGCTCAGGTCCTAGCAGGGGCCCGCTTTCCGAAGACATAGGCCCCGAGGGGGCGGTCCTTTGTCACTTCTGGGGCATAGACCCTTATCAAGAATGATTCTTGTTACAATCTACCTTGGCGGTTATCAGACCTTCAGACCTTACCTCTAACGCCTTTCGGCACTGTCTATTTCATTTTTGCCGTCCTAGGCGCCCGCGCACCTGACCAATTGTAGTTTTGACTTCAGCGTCTGGATGAACTCCACCCCTCCAATCTTGATGACCCGCGGCTTGCATGTCTTGGGCATAGTCATTGCTTTACTTTTATTGGTGCCATTGATCGGCGTTTTCAGCAGCGTATTCGTCGCCGATCAGGGGACCTGGGCACATTTGAGCCGCACCGTACTTCCGGGCCTGGCGGCCAACAGCTTGATACTTGCCTGTGGCGTTGCGACCGGCGTTGCAGTAATCGGCACACTTACTGCGTGGCTCACTGCCAACCACGAGTTCCCAGGCAGACGACTGCTTGAATGGACGCTGATCCTGCCGTTGGCGATCCCGGCTTATGTTCTAGCCTACACCTATACAGATGTTCTGCAATATGCGGGCCCGGTGCAGACTATTCTGCGCGACAGCTTCGGCTGGCAAAAGCAGGATTACTGGTTTCCGGAGATTCGCTCGCTGAGCGGTGCGGTGGTGATGCTCACGCTTGCTTTGTACCCGTATGTCTATGTGATCGCCCGCGTCGCCTTTCTGGAGCAATCGACGACGCTCGCCGAGGCCGCGCGCAACATGGGACTAAGCCCCTTCCGTGTATTCACCCGAATTTCACTTCCGCTTGCGCGACCGGCAATTGCAGCAGGCGTTGCATTGGCGTTGATGGAGACGCTTGCCGACTACGGAACCGTATCCTACTTTGGTATACCGACATTCACTACCGGCATTTTTAGCGCCTGGTTCTCCCAAGGAGACCGGATTGCTGCTGCGAAGCTGGCCGTAATTCTGATGGGCTTCGTTATTTTGGTGATGCTGCTGGAGCACTGGGCTCGGCGCCGGGCGCGATTCCACCAGACGGCTGGTCGGCACCATGTGCGAATATTGCTTACGGGCGCTACCGGCTGGTTTGTAACGATGCTCTGCGCGCTGCCAATCGTGATCGGTTTTGCCATCCCCACGCTCATCCTCTTCAAGTTAGCGCTGACCGAAGGCGATGTTCAGTTCGGCGCTCGGTTTGTCAAACTTGCCGCAAACAGTTTTGGCGTTGCGGCAATTACAGCGCTTATTGCAATCTCTGCAGCACTTCTACTTGCCTATCTGGCGCGCTCATCGGGGCAGCGGGTACAGGCTTGGCTTAACCGGCTGGTCGGCTTGGGCTACGCGGTTCCGGGCACGGTGATTGCCGTCGGCGTATTGATTCCGCTGATCGCGCTGGACCATTTTCTGGTCGATAGCATTGCCGCCATTTTCGGCTTCAAGACGGGCTTGATCCTCACCGGCGGATTTTTTGTGCTGATCTATGCCTATTTGATTCGCTTCCTTGCCGTCGCCCTGCAGAGTGTGGAAGCCGGACTAAGCAAAATCACACCCAATATGGACGACGCTGCGCGTTCACTGGGCTCCACACCGATTGAAGTGATGCGCGATGTGCATATGCCACTGCTTCGAACCAGCCTGATTACCGCCGGTCTGCTGGTGTTTGTCGACGTGATGAAGGAATTGCCCGCCACACTGGTGATGCGGCCGTTCAATTTTGATACGCTGGCCGTACAAACCTACAATCTGGCCATGGATGAGCGCCTCGCTGAAGCCTCTACAGCAGCGCTGGCCATCGTTGCCGTCGGATTAATCCCCTTGATCATGGCGTCGCGTGCAATTACGAGGCAACAGCATTAGGCTAAGCCAAATTCTTCGGCTGCGGCGACAATGACCGCGTAGCGCCAATCCAGCGCCCGCCATAAAAAAAGCCCCATCGACTCAAAGTCAATGGGGCTGGTTCAAAACGGGAATTCCCAGCGCGTTATTTCCAGCCGACGCGATCAAAAATCTGTGCCGCTGCAGCGTAATTTTTGCCCACTGAGTCCATGGCAAGCGGATCACGTTTGAAATCCCCCAACGACACCAGCTGTTGATTGTCCGGCTTGCCGACCACAGGGTATT
>JANMZU010000236.1:0-2599 GCA_031383585.1 Betaproteobacteria bacterium | reverse complement strand
GTGAGCATCGACCGCACTTTTTATGCGCCCATCGGTGAAGCCGATTACGCGCGATACGCATCACAAGTACCTGATGACTTTCGGTTTCTCATCAAAGCACCGATGGCCATCACTAGCCCATATCTGCGCAGCGACAATGGCGAATTCAGCGACAGCCCGGCATTTCTCGATGTCGATTGCGCCATCAAGGAGTTTGTTTCGCCGTGCATTGCCGGGCTGGGCCTTAAAGCCGGGCCGCTGGTATTCCAGTGCCCTCCACTGGGCCGCGCATTTACCAACGCCCCGGACATCTTTATCAACCGCCTCTATCGCTTCCTCAAAGCGTTACCGCACGGCCCGCTCTATGCCGTAGAGGTCCGCGATTACCAACTGCTGACCGATCGATTCTTCAAATGCCTCAATGTCACTGGTGTCAGATTTTGCATTGCGAGTCACGCCCGCATGCCGGCGCCTGGCAAACAGATTGAACTCGCACATTCGATGGACGCCGGGCCGTTCGTGGCGCGTTGGAGTCTGCATTCTGGATTCAAATACGAGACCGCCAAGGCGAAGTATTTTCCATTCAACCTGCTTGTCGACGAGGATCCAGACAGCCGCGAAAGTCTCGTCCGGGAAAGCGTGAGTGCCCTCGCCGCAGGATTTCCGGTGTACGTCGTCGTCAACAACAAAGCGGAGGGCTCGGCGCCGCTCAGCATCGGCAAATTTGCACAGCGATTTGTTGAAATCAGCAGCAATCTGCCAAAGCCTGCTTGAAAAGCGCAGACCCAGCGCAATTTACAAGCGATGTTGGAAAACCTGCTTCGCCCTTTGATACGATCCAGTCAGCGCGCGCTTCGCAGCGTGCGGGCATTGACCTCAAAAAAAATCGTGCTGATCGACCTCGCCGCATGGAATCGAGCGACTGCGGACTACCAATTTATACGACGCTTGACGGTCGAGGAAAATCGTCGCCTGCGCTTGATCGCTTCCGATTTCCTGGCGAGAAAGCACATTGTCGGTGCAGCCGGTTTCGAGGTTGATCAACTCGTCCGCATTCAGATTGCCGCTCAAGCCTGTATTCTGATACTCGAACTCGACGCGGACTATTACGATGGCTGGCGGGAGATCATCGTCTATCCCGGCCAGTTCGCAAAGACGCACGATGTCATGGACGAATTCGGCGTTGTGCACACGACCCGCGACCCGCTGGCGGGTGAAGCATGGTTGGGCGGGCCGGTTGTGCTGTCACATGCCGACGTGGCGCACACGGAAAACGCGATGGATCGCGGAGGCGGCTATAACGTCGTCATCCACGAATTTGCCCACAAGCTCGACATGCTCAACGGCGAAGCGAACGGCTATCCGCCACTGCACCGCGGTATGAGCAAAGAGACCTGGAAGCGCACGTTTCTTACAGCGTATCTGGCGTTTTGCAAACAGGTCGATGGCGCAGATGCACTCGCCCACAGGGATGGCGGCAAAGCGTTGGATGCAATCCTGATTGACCCCTACGCCGCGCAGAGCCCTGCGGAATTCTTTGCGGTCATTTCGGAGGTGTTCTTTGAAATGCCCGAGGATGTCCACGAGACATTTCCTGCGGTTTATCAGCAGCTCAAGGCGTTTTACAAACAAGATCCGCTAGCAAGGCAGTTGGCGTAGAACCAGCATCGACAAGCCCATCAGGGCGAAAATGCTTGAAACGGCAAGCTGGGTGAGGGGTTTGTTTTTTGCGGACTTTGCTTCCTAACCCCCGGCCTCGCGCGTCGTGCCGGGCATAGGTAACAATTGGCGGGAGGATGTGCTCACCTCACTGACATCAGCCATTTGAATATGACAGGCCCGGCAACACCGCCCCAGACAACGACGACAATGGTACAGCTCAAAAACACCGCCGCGCTGCCGAGGTCCTTGGCACGCTTGGACAAGTCATGAATGTCGGTGCTAACGCGATCCACCACAGCTTCGATGGCGGAATTGAGAAGCTCGACAACGAGCACGAGCAGTAGTGTGGCGACGAGCAGCGCTTTTTCCCCCAGGGTCAGCGGCAGGAACAACGCGAGCGGCAGCAACACGATCGTCAGAAATAACTCCTGGCGAAACGCATGCTCGTGTTTGAGCGCTGCCGAAAACCCGGCCATGGAATAGAAAAACGCGCGCCAGATGCGCACCAGACCACTCTTGCTTTTATAAGGGACGTCCAAATTGACCTCTGTATTCGCAATGCTGCTGAGGTGTAAGTTTAACAAGCCTGTAGGCCGCGCTTTCAATTCGAAAATTCAATTCGGTAAGACTCGGAAAGCACCAGCAACTCTCCTGATGGCGATAAAGTAAACGGTCCTTCATCAATTTCACTGTGATTTTTCTCTCAATGCATGAGAATCCAGTTTTTCAATCATAGCGGTTTAGACATGAAAGACACAGCACTGTACGAGCAGCTTCTTGGGCTGAAGACGCCTTGGTCGGTCAAAGCGGTAGACCTTTCACTGGCAGACCAGCGCGTTGTGGTTGAAGTTGTTTTGAAGAAGGGGCAAGTGTGGGCGGACCCAACAGATGCCACCAAGAGAGCGCATATCAATGGCTGGAGCGAGCGGCAATGGCGACATCTGGATACGTGTCAGTT
>JANMZU010000218.1:0-1878 GCA_031383585.1 Betaproteobacteria bacterium | reverse complement strand
TGGGCCCACCTGACGCAGCGCAACCCGGCCGCCAAGAAATTCATTTTTGGACACTCGCTGGGCACCTCAATGGCGACGCATTTAGCACTCAAAGAAAAGAACGCAAGCGGGCTCATTCTTGAAGGTGCATTTACCTCCATTCCGGACATGATCAGCGAAACCAAATGGGGCTTTCTACCTGTTGGGTTTCTGGTGACACAGCGGTTCGATACCGGTGGCCGCATCGATGGCGTAAAGATTCCAATCCTGTTTGTTCACGGGTCGGCGGACAATATCGTCCCTTTCAACATGAGTGAAAAACTCTATGCGGCCGCCAAAGCACCCAAGCGATTATTCCGTGCCGAAGGCGGGTCGCATCATAACCTCACTGCCGCGTATTTTGATGATTATCAGCGTGCAGTGTCTGAACATTTCGGGCTCAATCTCAATGCGCCAGCACCGACAGGTACATCGAATCCTTCACTGGGTGCGGCGGCAAAAGCCGTTTCTACCGTGCAATAGCCGGGAAAGGCTGCACATTGCAATCTCTTGATCTCGAAGTACTCGAACATGCACGTCAATGGATGAGCGCCGGTCGCAGCGTATGGCTGGTGACAGTCACCCAGACGTTTGGCGCAAGCCCGCGACCACCTGGATCGCTGATGGCGATGCGCGATGATGGCGTCATCATTGGCTCGGTATCTGGCGGCTGCATTGAGGACGATCTGGTCGCGCGTCGGGATCAATTTCGCGGGTCCAAGCCGCTGCTTGAACGCTACGGCATCACCTCCGAAGACGCGAGGCGCTTCGGGTTGCCGTGTGGTGGCGAGTTGGAAGTTGTGGTCGAGTCTGCGGTGGAATCGGCAAGACTGAGCGAACTGTCGGCAAAGATTGCGGCGGGCGAAGTATTCGTCCGCAATCTGGATCTGGAAACCGGGCAATGGCAATTTCGTCCAGCGACCAAAAGCGATACCACTGGGCGCACTGAACGAGAGTTTGCGTGCATACACGGCCCGCGCTGGCGGCTGCTGATTATCGGTGCCTCCGAAATTGCGCGTTACCTCGCTGAAGTCGCCGCGACGCTGGATTTTCAAGTGTCAGTCTGCGATCCGCGCGAAGAGTATCGCAGCGTTTGGCGTGTGCCGGGAACCACCTTTATGGACGGCATGCCCGACGATGCCGTGCTGGCGTTCAAACCTGACGGGCACACGGTCGTGGTCGCGGTGTCGCACGATCCCAAGCTGGACGACATGGCGCTGATGGAAGCCCTCAAGACATCAGCATTTTATGTTGGCGCGGTTGGCTCCAGCAAGACGTCTGACGAGCGCCGCAAACGCTTGCTCGAGTTTGACGTAAGTCCCGCACAGGTGGCGAAACTTCACGGCCCGGTCGGCCTATCTATCGGTAGTCGCACGCCGCCTGAAATTGCCATCGCCATCCTTGCGGAACTGGTGGCGGCGCGAAATGGGCTGGTATTGGCAGCTTCGCGCATGGCCTCATATTCGATGCAGTCGTCCGCCGCATAGTTTGATCACCTGCCTGCTCCTCGCTGCGGGATCGGCAACGCGCTTTGGTTCGCAAAAGCTGCTCGCTCGTTTGCCAGATGGACGCCGGGTGGTAGAAGCCTCAGCGGCAGCTCTTTTTGCGGCGGGCGCGAAACATGTCGTCGCCGTGACACGAAACGATCCTGAATTGCATCGCGTGTTGCTAGCCTGTGGCTGTCAGGTGGTGATAAATGATCGCGCCGATGAGGGGATGGGGACTAGCATTGCTGCGGGTGTCGTTGCCACCTCTGCTTCGAGCGGCTGGTTGATTGCGCTCGGTGACATGCCTTCGATTCGCGCTAAGACGATCGCTGCAGTCGCCACGGCGCTCGACAATGGCTCACGTATCGTTATG
>JANMZU010000185.1:0-3203 GCA_031383585.1 Betaproteobacteria bacterium | reverse complement strand
CGCGGCTGCTCTTCGGCGAGTACGGCACTGCGCGTGCTGTGAGCATAGAGGTCTGCTTGCGCTGCCCAATGCGATCGACTAAAAAGGTCAGCAGGACTTTCAGAAAGGGGCGGTCGTTGGTTTCATTCTACTGGCGCCGGCGCTGCTGACCTTTTTAGTCGATCGCATTGTGCAGCGCAAGCAGACCTCTATGCTCACAGCACGCGCAGTGCCGTACTCGCCGAAGAGCAGCCGCGGTTTCGACATCGCGATGACGGCGTATTGCCTTCTGGTGGTGGCGGGGATGCTTGCGGTGTTGGGGATGGCGGTATTCGCGTCGTTGGTGAAATTCTGGCCCTATGACTTATCCCTGAGCACCAGGCATTACGTTTTCGGCTTGCTCGACGGCGAGGTCGGGACGGCATTCATTACCAGTCTGAAGCTCGCCAGTGCTACGGCGTTTTTTGGCACGGCCATCGTGTTTGTCGGTGCGTATCTGATCGAGAAAACCCGCGATCTCAATTGGCTGCGTCCCATTGTGCAACTGCTGGCGCTGCTGCCGATGGCAGTGCCCGGTTTGGTATTGGGTCTGGGCTACATATTCTTCTTCAATGCACCCGCCAATCCGCTCAATGGCCTCTACCAGACACTGACACTGCTGGCGCTGTGTACCATCGTCCACTTCTATACAACTGGCCACCTCACGGCTGTCACGGCGCTGAAGGCGCTGGACTCTGAATTCGAGTCGGTATCCGCCTCGCTCAAGGTGCCGTTCTTCAAGACCTTCTGGCGCGTCACGTTGCCGATTTGCACACCGGCACTCATCGACATCGCCCGCTATTTCTTCATCAACGCGATGACGACAATTTCCGCTGTGGTGTTTTTGTATTCCCCCGAAACCAAGGTGGCCGCAATTGCCATTCTCAATCTGGACGAAGCCGGCGAGATTGGCGCCGCAGCCGCCATGGCGGTACTGATTGCCGCAGTATCGACACTGGCGACTTTCGTATTCCTGGGGCTCGGCTGGCTGGTCAATCGGCGCACGCAGGCATGGCGGCGTCCGGCTGCGACGTAGTCAGTAAATCAAAAAGGACAGTTTTATGGATCGAGATCACATACTTCTTACCCCTGGTCCGCTGACAACCACCCTGCGCACCAAACTGGCAATGCTGCGTGACTGGGGCTCGTGGGACAGCGAATTCAACGCCATCACGGCGCGGATACGAAAACAATTGCTCTCCATCGTTAACGGTGAAGAATCGCATGTGGTGGTGCCGCTGCAGGGCAGCGGCACTTTTTCGGTGGAAGCAGCGGTCGCCACGATCGTGCCGCGCGACGGCCATGTGCTGGTGCTGGACAACGGCGCCTACTGCAAGCGCTTGGGAAAGCTGGCGACGTTGATGGGGCGGCACACGAGCATCGTCGAACGGGCAGAAGACCAGCCCGTTTCCGCTGAAGAGCTGGATGCGCGTCTCCTGGCGGATCCATCCATCACCCATGTCGGCTTGATTCACTGCGAGACCGGAACCGGGGTGCTCAATCCCCTGCAAGCGGTAAGCGATGTTTGCAAACGTCACGGCAAGGGGCTGATCATCGATGCGATGAGTTCGTTTGCCGCGCTCCCCATCGACGCGAGAAGCGTACACTTTGACGCCCTGATCGCTGCCAGCGGCAAGTGTGTCGAGGGCGTACCGGGGATGGGTTTCGTGTTCATCCGCAAGGCGGTTCTGGAACGCTGCGCGGGCAATTCGCATTCGTTGGCGATGGATTTGTACGACCAATACGCGTACATGGAAAAAACCACACAGTGGCGCTTCACACCGCCAACGCATGTTGTCGCTGCGCTTGCCGAGGCACTGATGCAATTCGAAGAAGAGGGCGGCCAGCCCGCCCGGCTTGCGCGTTACACCGACAACTATCGAACCTTGGTCGATGGCATGGCGGCGCTGGGTTTCAAGCCATTCCTGCGTCCTGAAATTCAGGCGCCTATCATTGTGACGTTTCATGCTCCCGCAGATTCGCATTACGCGTTCAAGGCATTTTACGAAGCCGCCAAGCCGCGCGGTTTTATCCTCTACCCGGGCAAGCTGACCAAGCTGGAAACGTTTCGAGTCGGCTGCATCGGAGCGATCGGTCGAAACGAAATGCAGCAGGCGGTGAATGCTGTTGCGCATACCTTGAAGGCGATGGGAATCGGCAGCGCCAAGCCCGCAGTTTGAGCGAAGTTCAAAGGAGTCATCATGGCCACAAAATCAAAACTGCATCCCGCTTTGGAAGCCATCAGAAAATCCCAAGTCGGCAAAGTCAAAGTTGCCTGCTCGGACATTGATGGCATCCTGCGCGGCAAGTACCTTCATAAGGACAAATTCTTCGGTGCGGCTGACGGCGGCTTTGGGTTTTGCGATGTCGTTTTCGGTTGGGACTCTGGCGACAACTGTTACGACAACACGAGGATCACCGGCTGGCAACACGGCTTTCCGGATGCAAATGCGAAGCTAGATCTCGACACGCATCGGAAAGTACCGTGGGATGGCGGCGTCGATTTTTTTCTCGGTGAATTCGTCAATGCCGACGGCACGCCTTACCCAGTCTGCCCGCGCCAGACTCTTAAAAAAGTGTTGAAGCGCGCCGAAAAGCTGGGCGTACTGCCGATGTGCGGCATGGAATTCGAGTGGTTCAACTTCGCTGAGACGCCGCAGTCCTGGGCGGCGAAGAAAGGCGTGGACCCTGAACCGATTACGCCTGGGATGTTCGGTTACTCGTTGCTGCGCATGAACCACAAGCGGGAATTTTTCGCAGCACTCATGGATGAAATGGCGCAGTTCGGCGTTCCCATCGAGGGCCTGCATACCGAAACCGGTCCGGGGGTATATGAAGTCGCGATTCAGTTCAGCGAAGCGCTGGAAGCTGCCGACCGTGCGATCTTGTTCAAAACCGGCGCCAAGGAAATTGGCTCACGCTTCGGCATCATGCCGAGCTTCATGGCCAAGTGGAATGCACAATTGCCGGGTTGCAGCGGACACATCCATCAGAGCATGTCGGATGGCAAGAAGAATCTTTTCTTCGACGCAAAAAATGATCGCTCGATGAGCAAGATGTTCGAGAGCTATCTGGCCGGCCAGGTGGCGTGCCTGATGGAGTTCGGCCCGATGATCTGGCCAACGATCAACAGCTATAAGCGCCTGGTCGATGGCTTCTGGGCGCCGGTCAAGCCGACGTGGGGA
>JANMZU010000159.1:0-2648 GCA_031383585.1 Betaproteobacteria bacterium | reverse complement strand
GCTGTCATTGGCTTTGGCGGCGCGATCATCTCACTGCTCATTTCCAAGCCCGTGGCTAAATGGAGCACCGGGGCGCAGGTCATCGCGAGCCCCCGCAACGAAACCGAGAAATGGCTCCTCACTACGGTCGGTCGCCTGGCTGCCAAAGGGGGTATCAGCGTGCCGGAAGTCGCCATCTACGAAGGCGAGCCGAATGCGTTTGCGACTGGCGCATTCAAGAATTCTGCACTTGTTGCCGTCTCCACCGGTCTGCTCGAATCGATGACCAAAGAAGAAGTCGAAGCCGTGTTGGCGCATGAAATCGCCCACGTGGTCAATGGCGATATGGTGACGCTCACGCTGGTTCAAGGCGTGGTGAACACCTTTGTCGTGTTCCTTTCAAAAATCGTCGGTTACTTTGTCGACCGGGTAGTACTCAAGAATAACAGCGACGCGCCGGGCATTGGCTACTACGTAACGGACATCGCCTGCCAGCTTTTGTTCGGTTTTCTGGCAACGTTTATCGTTGCATGGTTTTCCCGTCAGCGGGAGTTTCGTGCCGACGCCGGTGCTGCCAGCCTGATGGGAACGCCGCAGCCGATGATCAAGGCGCTGGCGCGCCTGGGTGGCGTGGAGGCTGGCGAGTTGCCGAAGTCGATGGCCGCATCGGGTATTGCCGACAAGGCCGGCATCATGGCGCTTTTGTCCAGCCATCCACCTATCGAGGTGCGCATCGCTGCTTTGCAAAGTCGCCGCTAACCGGCAGCAGGACGAAAAAAGGGCCGCAGCTGCGGCCCTTTTTTTCGCGCCGCTAAAGCGGCTTGGTCAATACAGATTTCAGGGCGCCGAATAGCCCGGTTTTCTTTTCCTTCTCCGCTTCTGCTTCGGGCTCAGCCGGCGTATTAGCGTATTGCGGAGTCTTCATCTGCGGCCGGACGAATTGCCCAGACGCACTGCCGCTAGCTGATGGGCGCCGATTCAGTTCCTTGAAGTTGGACTCTTTGCCAATGAACAGTTTGGCGAGTTCTTCCAATGCCTTGTCAGTCACGGTATCGGGCTCAAGTGTGTAAATAGTTGACCCGAACTCTTCGACGTTCTTCAGCTTGAACCGAATTAAGCCGTTTTCATAATCGCCAACGACTTCACACCCGCACAATACTTCACAATTGACCTTGAATACCTCGTGGGTCGTCACCCGGCGCTCGTTTTTGAATACCTCAGATACGAAGCGCATATTGTTCTGCCACAGTGTGTCTCGAAAGCGCTCAATCTGTTCCGCGTCTCGTTTGATTGTGAATTGCTCCGGCTTACTGCGCTTGAAGTTGATGGTGACGTTTTCGTAGTGCTCGGTGTTGTCACGCTGCGACGTGCGGAACTCAACGCGATATTCAGTCTGGGTCAAGCCGTCAAACTTGCCGATCGTTGGCAAATCGTATACGAGTGCGCAGGACGGCTTTACTACGTTCAACTGCTTGAACAATTCAGCCATGTACTGGAAGGTCTTGCGCAATGCACGATCTACAGCCAATGAATTGGCTTTGACCGATTGCGTCTTGGCGGCTTCCTGACTCTTGAGTGTCTCCGCCTCTTTTTTGAGGTCGTCGAGCAGTCCCATATGCTTCTCCGTTCGTCGTAATGTGCGCTA
The DNA here is from genome assembly GCA_031383585.1 of Betaproteobacteria bacterium. Classification (GTDB taxonomy): domain Bacteria; phylum Pseudomonadota; class Gammaproteobacteria; order Burkholderiales; family Usitatibacteraceae; genus UKL13-2. The sequence continues at coordinate 1,024 of JANMZU010000159.1, read as the reverse complement.
TGCTGCCGAAAATATTGCTTTTAACCTGCCCTGCATTTTACCGCACCCGCCACTCGCTGTCAGCCTCCAAATCGTTAGCGCCTAGTTGCGCCCACTACGACATGAATGCAATTCTAGCCCTAGACCAAGGTACCACCAGTTCGCGCGCATTGGTATTTAATCACGCTGGCGAAATACTGGCGGCATCCCAACGTGAATTTACCCAGCATTTCCCCCATCCCGGCTGGGTGGAGCACGATCCTCTCGAAATTTGGCAGACGCAGCGATATGTTGCCGCCAACGCGATCGCCAAGGCCGGGTTGAAACCCGCCGAAATAGGTGCCATTGGCATAACTAACCAGCGCGAAACCACCGTATTGTGGGATCGACGAACCGGGTTGCCGCTCGCGCCTGCCATCGTCTGGCAGGACCGGCGCACCGCCGAATTCTGCGCAGATCTCAGGGCTGGTGGGCTTGAGACGACAATTCGAGAAAAAACCGGTTTGGTCATCGATGCGTATTTCTCCGGCACAAAACTCAATTGGCTGCTTCAACAGATCCCCGGTGCGCGTCAGAAGGCAATGCGTGGGGAACTTGCGTTCGGAACTATCGATAGCTGGCTGATTTGGCAACTTACGGCAGGCAAAGTCCATGCCACGGACGTTTCCAATGCATCTCGCACGATGTTGTTCAATATTTATACACTCGACTGGGACGACGACCTGCTCGGGGCAATGGACATTCCGCGCTCGGTCCTGCCGAAAATTGTCAGTTCCAGCCAGGTGATTGGTGAGACCGCGTGCGAAGGTCTGCCGCGCGGAATGATTATTGGCGGCGTTGCTGGCGATCAGCAGGCCGCTTTGTTCGGGCAAGCTTGTCACCGCCCGGGCATGGCGAAGAACACTTATGGCACCGGCTGCTTCATGTTGATGAATACCGGCAATGTGCCGGTAACGTCGAAGCATCAGTTGCTATCGACAGTCGCGTGGCGGCTTGCTGATGAGCCCGCGCAATTTGCTCTGGAGGGCAGCGTTTTTATCGCCGG
>JANMZU010000124.1:0-2435 GCA_031383585.1 Betaproteobacteria bacterium | reverse complement strand
GGCCTGGCGCTGACAGCATAGCGCGGTCTGATGTACCACGGCGAGCGATTCAACGGCTATACCCATCTGGGCGGCACGCTGCTGGCGATCGCCGCTGCCACGGCGCTCATCGTCTACGGTGCGACCAAGGGAGATGTCTGGAAGGTCGTCAGCTTTTCCATCTATGGCGCCACACTGATTGCGCTATTTGGCTTCTCAACGCTTTATCACAGCACCCGGGGCACCACCAAACGCGTGTTCAGGAAGTTCGATCACAGTGCCATCTATCTGCTCATCGCCGGAACCTACACGCCGTTCACGCTGGTGACATTGCGCGGACCGTGGGGTTGGTCACTGTTCGGCGTGGTTTGGGGGCTTGCGGTCGCAGGCATCGTTCAGGAACTGACTGTTGCCAAGGGTGCCAGGTGGATATCATTGGCGATCTATCTCGTCATGGGCTGGTGCGCAGTCATAGGGGTAGTGCCGATGCTTGATGCGCTGGGCTGGAAAGGATTCACGTTGGTTGCAGTGGGCGGCGTCGTTTACACCGCAGGCACCGTGTTCTACATATTCGACGAGAAGTACAAGCACTGGCATGGCATCTGGCATTTGTTTGTGCTTGCAGGTGCAGCCATTCACTACGCAACGATTTTTATGTATGTCGCCTGACGGTCAACGCGAGTTTGCATGACCTATCTCGTCCCCGATTTGCTCGCAGCCGATTTGAATTTGGTGTTTTGCGGTACTGCGCCGTCACGAGCATCGGCCTTGGCCAAAGCCTACTATGCCAAGCCGGGCAACAAGTTTTGGCCAACGCTACATACGGTGGGCATCACGCCGACACGGTTCGCGCCGCAGGATTATCCAGGGTTGCTCGCGTTGGGGATCGGCCTCACCGACCTATGTAAAGTTCATTCCGGGGTAGATGCCGAGTTGCCCAAGAACGCATTTGATATTGCTGCGTTTGAGCGCAAGCTGAAAACGTACCGCCCAAAAATCCTCGCATTCACCAGCAAGAATGCGGCACAGAATTATTTTGGCCACGCTGTTGACTATGGTTGGTGCGATGCAAGCAAGTCTGCAGCAAAAGGTACTGCAAAATTCTTCGTTTTGCCGTCGCCGTCGGGGCTCGCGACCAGATTTTTTAATATTGAAGTCTGGCGTGAATTATCAAAATCGGTGACACGATGAACGACGGATTGCAGCAGGAAAAAAAACACCTGCGAGAGGAAATTCTCTCCGTGAGAGACGCCATGTCACCGGCTGCTCGCAGTGATGCGTCGCGGGCGATCATCGAGAAAATCTGTGGGCTGCCGGCCTATCAACACGCGCGGACGGTGCTGACCTATTGCGGATTCGGCAGCGAGATAGATACGCAGGCGCTGATTGAGCGCGCCTTCGCAGATGGTAAAACAGTGGTGCTGCCCAGAGTGGAACGGCACACACAATCGCTTGCGATGCATTCGGTGAAAAGCCTGGACGAATTGGTGGCCAGCAAGTGGGGCATCCGCGAGCCGCGAGCGGAAGCCCCAGTGATAAGCGGGAGCGGAATTGAATTTATACTGACGCCCGGCGTTGCGTTCGACCGCTTCGGCAATCGCCTTGGTTACGGACGCGGCTATTACGACAAGTGGCTGTTGGCCGTAGATCCCGCATTGGCGCGGGTTGCAGCCGCTTTCTCGTGCCAGATCGTAGAAAAAATACCGGTTGGACCGCACGACCAAACAATTGACAGCATCATTACCGAAAACGAAATCATCACTTTCCACCATGAGCGCTAAACGCATAGACGGCAAGCTAATCTCGGACTTCTTTCGCGCGGAATTCAAATTGCGCGTTGATCGACTCATAGAAAAGGGTACACGACCAGGACTGGCCGTGGTGATCGTCGGTAGCGATCCCGCCTCGCAGGTGTACGTGCGCAACAAGGCGCGAGCCTGCGAGTCCATCGGCATTTATTCAGAAGTGCATGCACTTTCCGCTGAAGTTTCGCAGGACGAACTGACCGCGTTCGTCGAATCACTCAACCAAAACCCAGCCATTCACGGGATTTTGGTGCAGCTGCCACTGCCAAAGCGCATGAATGATCGGGCCGTGATTGAAGCCATCTCGGCAGACAAGGACGTTGATGGTTTTCACTACGCAAACATGGGTGCACTGGTGATCGACGAGAGCCGCTTTCCGCCCTGTACACCCTACGGCGTGATGAAAATGCTCGAATATGAAGGCGTTGTGGTCGAAGGTCAGCATGTGGTGATCGTCGGGCGCTCCAATATTGTCGGCAAGCCACAGGCGATGTTGATGCTGAAAGCCGGGGCCACAGTGACGGTGTGTCATTCCAAGACGCGGGACCTCACCAAGTTCACGCGGGACGCCGACATTCTGGTTGCAGCGGTCGGTAAGGCCGGGATGATTACGGGTGACATGATCAAGCCCGGTGCGGTGGTGATCGATGT
>JANMZU010000123.1:0-2173 GCA_031383585.1 Betaproteobacteria bacterium | reverse complement strand
CGTCTGCGGACCAAAGCCTACACAGGCGGGGCCTACAACCGTGCCAGCCTTGGCTGGTGGCGGATCAGAAGCCATGGCTGTGGCTGTAAAACCGACCAGCATTGCGGTCAGGGAAATCTGGTCAATCCGTTTTCTTGAAATCAATTGCCTCTCCTCGGTTTGGTTTATTGTCAGCCAGTCAGGCAACTTTCCCGTTGCATGCTGCTTTTTCCCTTCTAAACAATGCGGATAGCAATTTCAAAAACTAGGTTGTACAACTGCCGATGCATTCGTGGCTCCGCACACATTCAATTGCAGCGCAACCGCCGTAACCACCGTAAAAGCCACAGCCAAGCCGAGAAGGCCATCAGCGCGATCCCCATTAGAAAAGCCGCGCCAGAAAAGGAGTCAGTTTTATGTTGGCCTTCGATGGGCGATTTTCATTGCGTCTCCAGCATGCAGCTGGCGACCGACTCCGCCCATATCGGACGCCTGTCTAATTCGATTGCAGTTCGGCCATCGCGTCGTGATGTTGTCGGCAGCGCTCTCTGCTGCTGATTTTATTGTTGGCAATCAACTGCTCGAAAGGCAGTGAGGCCCGGAAATTGACTTGTCCATGGGTACATCGGCGACGAGGTCGCGCTCTGCGTCGCAATAGATTTCGTCTAGCTGGCCGCGATTGGAGCAGGACTGTGCGAGCGCCGCACTGCCCGGCAATATCATTGCGACCAGCACCACCGAAGGCTTCAGAAACTTCACGTGTTCTCCTCTGGTTTCACCACAGCGTGCCCGCCGAAGCCTTTCCTCATCATCGCCAGCAGCTTGGAGCCGTAGTCATCGTGCCCCTGGCTGGCAAACCGAGACATTAGCGCCAATGACATGACTGGTGCGGGCACCCCAAGCTCAATGGCTTCGATTGCCGTCCAGCGACCTTCGCCAGAGTCGGCGACAGTCGGCGCAATGCCACTCAGGGCGGGATCACCTTTGAGAAAATCTGCCGTGAGATCAAGCAGCCACGATTGCACCACGCTGCCGTGGCGCCAGTTTTCGGCGATGGCACCGATGTCCAGGTCGAATTCGCGCTTTGCGGCCATGAGCGAAAACCCTTCCGCATATGCCTGCATCATGCCGTACTCGATACCGTTATGTACCATCTTCACAAAGTGCCCGGAACCGGAGGGGCCGCAATGCAGCCACTGGCCGGGATTCGGGCTGAGCCCATTCAGCACGCGCTCAATGCGCTTGACGGCGGCGGCTTCGCCACCGGCCATGATGCAGTAGCCGTTTTTGAGGCCATGAATGCCACCGGACACGCCCGCATCGACAAATTGCACGCCGATGTCGCGAAATCTGGCCGCGTGCGCGACCGAGGTTTTGTAGAAACTGTTGGCGCCATTGACGAGCAGGTCGCCGGGAGCCAGTTTGAACTGCAGCTCGTCCAGCAGGCGCTCGGTGGGCTCACCGGCAGGCAACATCAGCCAGAGTATGCGGGGCGCACTAACGGCATTGAGGAGCGCATCCAGCGAGTAAGCGCCATCGAAGCCCGGCTCGTTTTGCAGAGAAGCGACTGATTTGCCATCCGCATCGAAACCCACCACGTGAATGTCGGCGCGACACAATTTCATCGCCATGCGGGCACCCATTTTTCCCAAGCCAACGAGCCCCATTTGCATATTAGATCACTCTCTTTCGAATTGCGGAAACACCAAGTTCGGCCACAATGACCACGACGAAAATAGTTAGTAGTACGACGGCGACCTGATCCCAGCGAAACAGGTTCATCGCCGAATCCATCGCCATGCCGATTCCACCGGCACCAACCAAGCCGAGAACCGCCGATTCGCGCACATTGATATCCCAGCGGAATAGCGCGATTGACCAGAACGCCGGTTTTACCTGAGGCCAATAGCCTTTGATGAAGACACTACTGTTCGGCGCGCCGACAGCTGTGAGTGCCTCAATCGGCCCACGCTGTGCTTCCTCAAGCGCCTCGCCGAAGAGCTTGCCAACGAAGCCGATAGACCGAAACGCAATTGCCAGCGTACCCGCCAGCGCACCTGGACCAAAGACGGCGATAAATAGCAGCGCCCAAACCAGTGAATTTACCGAACGCGACGACACGAGGATCAATTTGGCCAGATAGTTGACTGGTTTGAACGGCACCAGATTGTTCGCCGCCAGTGCGCCAACCGGC
>JANMZU010000102.1:0-3192 GCA_031383585.1 Betaproteobacteria bacterium | reverse complement strand
AGTGCCTTTCGACATCAACTAATGGGCTGCCCGCCGCAAACAACAATACGGCTTTGCAACGTTGTTTGGGCCGCTGGCCGTGGGCTGTCATCCCTATCGACATGCAAGACGCCGCACGGGACAGTGCCGGGGCACTGCAGGCCAACGATCCAAACGGTGGCATCCCCTGGTTGGCCGTCTCCGCCAACCTGGCATTTCTTGACAGTTGTCTGCCTACGTTGAACTCGGACGTATTAAATTTGGTATACACGGCATTTGCATGCAACAGCACAACGGCGCTTCCACACCCTTGGCTTACAGTTCGTGGCGCCAGCGGCGAGGTGCTAACCAACCGCGCCGCTGCCGTGATTATCTTGCCTGGCAAAATGGTGACGCGTGAAGGCGGCTACGCGCAGGCGCGGGCGACCGCTGCTGCACCGGGCAATCCGGTTGACTATCTTGACCGCATCTCGCTTCCCATTGGTTGCTCCGCCTCATGCACCGGCACCTATGACAACGCCGGCCTCAGCAACGAATTCATTCAACTTTCTTCCAATCTCCGTTACCCAGACAATGCCGAGGATGCAACCAAACGCGGTGACGTGCCATTCAATGACATCGTCGCATACATAACCATCGACGAATTGGTTCCTTTTATGGAGCGACGCGTATTGGCCGAAACCAAGAAGGTTCTCAACCTGTTTGCCGCTACTAGCGCCACGCCGTCAGGCACGCTCGGTTACCCTTGGGCGGCACCCGACGCGGTTCCTCCAGTGGTGGCACCGCTAATTTGGCAATCGACGCCGAATACTATCGTCGGCACATTGCCGTTCTTTCGTGCCGCGCCCGTTGCCACCCCGGTGACATACACGACCGGCGTGAACTGGAATATTTCTGCGCTGCAGACATCGCCAAGCACATTGCGCGTTTGTCGTCAGGTCAGAACAGGTCCTACTCGCTGGGCAAATGTCGCGCAAAACACGACGACTGACGTCTCCGCGCGTAGTGGCTCCACCACTGCGACCGGAAATTGGCGGTCAACCAGTGAAATCCACCTGCCAACGGTCGCGACATCAGCAAACGTAATTTTCTCCAAAACGTTTTCACTTTCGACCAACCTGACCAACTGCAACAACGGCGTGATTGCGGGGACAACGAATTCGGGTACGTACACAGTTACGCGAAGGATTGCCCTACCAGCAACACTCCTTAACATCGACGCTGCACAGTGCTCATCTGCACCCACGGCAACATTTGCCCAGGGGAGCATTTCTCTGACGCAGAGCTTCTCTTGGGCGTGCAACCACCTGACAACGCCGCTGACGCAGCTCCCGATCACGATCACCGATTCACTTGCCTCACCCACCGCAGTATCAAACGTTTCGTACTCTGTATATCCTACCAATACTGCATCAACAACATTTAGCGGAATGCGATACCAACCAGTCATAGATAATTGGTTCTACGATAATGCATGGCACACGCAGAGCTTTTACGCGGTAGCCAATAGCGCGGCACCGGCAACCACAACAAATTGCGTGTCCGTTTCCAAGTTAACTTCGGGGACCAGCACCAACGTCAACGCCATCGTCGGCGTTACGGGCAAGGCTAACGGTACGCGAAGTGCTACCAACACCACCGTGCAACGCGAAGGTAGCAACACGACCGCGAGCACGACGTGTACGTTTGAATCGACGACAAAGTCGAGTTCCGCAGCCTACAACGATCTAGTGTTGGTGGTCGCGCCATGAGACGAGCATTCGGTTTTTCACTGCTTGAGATGGCGATCGTGTTACTCATCATCGCAATCCTCGCGACTGCGGTTGGCATCCCACTGGCGAGCCAGCTCGACCAGCAACGCACTGCAGATACACAGAAACAGCTTGAGGCGATCAAGGAAGCAATCTACGGTTTTGCGATTGCAAATGGTCGGCTCCCGTGTCCGGCGATTGATGGCGATAACTATGGCGCAGCATCATCAAATGGGAGTGAGTCACCGGCCGGAGGACCGTGCACAGTCAAACTTGGGTACGTACCTGCCGCCACCCTGGGTATTTCAAATATTGATAGTACCGGACTAGCCTTGGATGCTTGGGGCTCTTCGGCAAACCGAATTCTGTACGGCGTCGTAACCGAGACTATTTCCGGCCCAAATTGCACCGGTACGAACCAGTTGACAACAGCGAATGGCGTGCGCATTGCGACAATGGACTGCATTGTGAACAGAACCTTGCCCGTGTCCTTGATAAGCGTCTGTGCGACAACCCCAACAGTGTCAGCCGGAACAGCGACCGGCTGTGCAGGTGCCTCTCTGACGAAGTCGGCTCCCTTCGTTCTTGTATCGAAAGGGAAGAATGCATCAACCACAGGCGGCGCTGATGAGCAGCACAACGTCGACCTTGCACCCTCATTGAAAACACTCGCTGCGTCTCAAGACTATGTTTTTGTGTCGCGTATCCGGGCCGACGCCGGAACTCCCGCTGGCGAATTCGACGACATCGTCACCTGGGGGTCGCTCAATACGCTGTTTGCCCGTATGGTGCAGGCCGGCAAACTGCCCTGACCTCTTCACCGATGCACCAGAAATCGGCATTTCTTAAGTGACTTTGCTTAACGACAACGAGCCAATCCCGACCCAGGCTGGGTAGCCGCAACCCCCAAATCATGATCCTCGTCCTCTACGCCCACCCCTACCCTCGCCACTCGCGCGCCTGCAAAGCACTCCTCAACGCAGTGCAGGATCTCCCCGATCTGGAAACACGTTCGCTCTACGATCTCTACCCGGACTTCGATATCGACGTGGCGGCGGAGCAGGCCGCGCTTTCGCGCGCCGACTTGGTCGTGTGGCTGCACCCGATCTACTGGTATAGCGCGCCATCGATGCTCAAACACTGGTTCGATGTGGTGTTGCTGCGCGGCTGGGCCTATGGTGCGGGCGGGGTTGCGCTGCACGGCAAGCAGTGCCTATGGGCGGTGAGTGCGGGCGGCGACAAGGAATCGTATTCAACGGAGGGCATGCACCAGCAACCATTTGAAAACTTCATCGCTCCCATCGAGCAGACCGCGCGCTTTTGCTGCATGCAATGGCATGAGCCGATGGTTGTGCATGGCGCGCATGCGGTGGGGGATGCGGAACTGGCTGCCGTGGCTAACAACTTTCGCTCGCGGCTCCTGATGCTGACGAACAAATCATGATCGACGCCCTCATCTATC
>JANMZU010000101.1:0-1857 GCA_031383585.1 Betaproteobacteria bacterium | reverse complement strand
ACCGCCGTAACAGGGCTAGCCAGGCGTATTCACCGGTGTGGCGATGATCCGCAAGTTCAATCTTTCCAACTGACGGCTTCGGCAGCGCTTTAGCTGCCGACCATCGAAACATAGGAGTTTCGCCATGAGTTCTCTGCCGCTTCCAGTTGAATGCCGCGCGTTCGTTTTGTTTGGTGCAACCGGCGATCTTGCTCGCCGCATGCTTTGGCCGTCTTTGTACGCGCTGCATTGCGATGGGCTGTTGCCGTCGAAGTTTCAATTGATCGGTGCTGCGACTTCGAAGCTCTCAAACGAACAATTCATCGCCCGGGTCAAAGAGTCGATCCTGACTTCTGCAAATGCCGCTCTCTTCGACGAAGCTGCTTTCACCGTGTTCGCCGAGCGGATAGCCTATGTGGCGGTGGATGCTTCTGCACCTGATGGCCTTATGCCGATTCGCGCATCGCTGGAACCGCCAACGGTGGCGGGCAGCGGCGTCATCTATTACCTCTCGACCGGTCCGCAACTGTTCGGTCCGATCTGCCTCGCGCTGCGCGACTGCAAGCTGGTTGACCAATTCAGCCGTTTGGTGGTTGAGAAGCCGATCGGGTCTGACATGGCCTCTGCGAACGTTACCAACGACGCTATCGCCGCCGCATTCGGCGAGGATCAAGTATTTCGTATCGATCACTACCTGGGCAAAGAGGCGGTGCAAAACCTGCTGGCGCTGCGATTCGCCAATTCGATTCTGGAACCGTTGTGGAATGCCAATGCCATTTCGCAGGTGCAGATCACGGTGGCCGAGACCGTCGGTGTCGATGGCCGCTGGCCTTTCTACGACGCCACCGGAGCGTTGCGCGATATGGTGCAAAGCCATCTATTGCAACTGCTCTGTCTGGTGGCGATGGAACCACCGGCGAGCTTTACGCCATCGGCGGTGCGTAACGAGAAGGTCAAGGTGCTTTGGTCGTTGCGGCCGATTGTCGGCACGGATGTCAGCACACAAACCGTCACCGGCCAATACACCGCCGGCTTTTCGGGCGGCCAGGCGGCGGCAGGTTATTGTGAGGAAACCGGCGCAGCGGCATCAAGCATTACCGAAACCTTTGTCGCGCTGCGCGTGGAGATCGACAACTGGCGCTGGGCGGGCGTGCCGTTCTATCTGCGCACCGGCAAACGCATGCAACAGCGCCACAGCGAAATTGCCATTCAGTTCAAGCCCGCACCGTACAACATTTTTGCGGGAATCGGCGCGACGCTGGCACCCAACATGTTACTCATCAAGCTGCAGCCCGACGAGATGATCACGCTCAAGCTGATGCACAAGAAGCCCGGTTTGCACAATGTCCAGCTTGGTGAGGTCGGTCTCAATCTGTCTCTGGACGGCGCCTTCGGGCCCACGCGTCGGCGCATCGCATACGAGCGCATGCTGCTCGATGTGCTGGGTAACAATTCGGCGCTGTTTGTTCGGCGCGACGAGGTAGACGCTGCTTGGAAGTGGATCGACGGCATCATCGATGGCTGGCGAAGCACCGGGCAGATACCGAAGCCATACAGCGCGGGAAGCTGGGGGCCGAGCGCTGCGATTGGATTGCCTGAGCGCTATGGACATTCGTGGCACGAGTAGAACGGTGACAGGCCCGGGAAATGAATATGGAGCGAAAGTGCTCGTGGATAGGGCGTTTCCAAGCCATATTGCCCCAGAAGGCCGGTGGAATGGCGATCTACATCCCACCGCCGGGCTTTATTAAAAACGACGTGGCGGAAGCCAATCAATCGACGACAAATTGGGTTGGTCCAGCCCATCGTGGGCTGTATGGTCGCACGAGCCTGTCCTGAATTTTGTGTGTGAGGCACAACATGATGACCGAAAGGAAC
>JANMZU010000084.1:0-4698 GCA_031383585.1 Betaproteobacteria bacterium | reverse complement strand
TCGGCGATCCAAGCCAGGAAGGCCCGCGCCTCGTCGAGCTCTTCGAGCGGTACAACCTTCGCAGCGCCACCCATATTCGCCAGCATTTCGCTGATCTTGCCCTTCATCGCCGGAAAGTCCTCAACGGTGGCACGCACATCGCTCAATACCGATACCAGTCCGTCGCCAAGCGCCTTGATTCTCGCAGGGTCGGTGATGCGCTCAATCTCAACGTGAATCCATGATTCAACATGCAAGCCGCTGTTGGCGTCGTCGAGCTTGTTGAGTACGCCGTGTTGATCACGCGTGGCGTCGAATAATGGATGCAGCACCAGTTCGATGGCTATTCCCTGGCGGTTGATTTCCATTGCGATCGAATCGACCAGAAAGGGCATGTCGTCGTTGACGAATTCGATGATGGTGGATGCAGATTCCCAGCCGTTTTCGGCCAGGCGCGGATTAAAAATGCGCATCTTCGGCGCACCGCGCTGGAATTCATTGCCAAATGCGAGATGGGACAGCGAGACTGCCGCCCATTCGCTGGCATCGCGCGCGACAAAGTCTTCGGCATCTACCTCGTTGCAGTATTTGGCCGCGAACATCTTGGCTTGCGCGCGCTGCGCGGCGGGCACTTTGGCGGTGATCAGTTTTTCAATTTCAGCGAGCAGGGCGGATTTGTGATTTTCTGCCTGGGTGGACATGGTGAGTTCCCGAGGTTTTTTTATAGAGTCCAGATTATATTCCTACGGGCTTGCACATATCAGCGGTGTGACAGTAGCGTAAATTTTGGGACGCAATTCTGACAGATTGGTGCAATCGCCGCTTGGCGTGAGGATCGCCATTCCACGAGGCGCTTGGGCCTAAAAGTCCCGAAAGTGCTCGTCAAATGGCGTTCTACGATTTATTATGCGGTGAAGGAAAGCCTTCTGAAGTCCCATTCTTGAATGGCTGCATGCATCCGCCCGAAAGGGCTCAACCGTGCTGCGTTACCACTTGCGGAGCCCCTTAATTTTCTCCTGAGACTTTGCCGACCATGCTGGATTTTCGGTCATTAAGAACGGCCACCGCGCTGCTAGCAGAAACCGCCGATATCCCATTCTTTGGACGGCACTGGCGGGCGCATTGCGTCGTTGTGGCATGTCTGTGTGGCCAGCCACAGGACACGCTTAATGCCTAGTACTGAATCCCCCAGCAACGCCAAAAACGGGATATTGACAATTTCCGCATCCCTAAGCGGTTGCCGCTGTGCTTAACAAAATGAAAAGGGGCGCCGCAGCGCCCCTTCCATTTGCAGCGATTTACAGATCAGTACTTTAGTTGCCGCATCCCAGCGTATTGATGCGGTCATAGGCAGCGCGTGCGCGCACCAGACCAAACCCAAACTTGGTATCCCGGCCAGCGCCGCCGAGATCTTCAGCACTCTTTCCTAATGTGTTGCGAATCTGCGCAGCTGTGCAGGCCGGGAAATAGCTCCAGACCAACGCGGCAACGGCAGAAACGTGCGGTGTCGCCATCGACGTGCCATCAAAGAACGCGTAATTGGTGGAAGTCACCGCTACGGTAGCGTTTTGGCCGAGTTGCAACTTCATCGCGGCACCCTCGGTATCCGATGCGGTCACCGACGGGATTGTCGTCACCGTGGTACCCATCGTTCCGCCGAATGCGCCAGCGACGTTGTTATATATAACGGCACCAACACCACCGCTCGCCTTGCAATTCGACACTTTGGTTGCAAAGTCGACAGTGCCACGTGCAATCAAGCAGACCTTGCCGGCCAGTGTGCTTTTGACCGTATCGCCAAGGCCGAAGTCCGCCAGTGGCGCGGTAGCCGTCACCTTTGGCGAGCCATCCATGTCGCCCGGTGCGTAGGTCGTGCTACCGACCGTCAACGCTGATTTGGACCCGGCACCCATTGGTACGGTGGAGAGCACATTTACGCCCGGTGCAGCGATCTCGACCTTGCTGTTGTATTGCGAGAACGTGGCCCATTGCTTGTTTTCATCGATTGCTGCCACCGACATGACGCTCGCATAACCTGCAGGGTAAGACACTGCAACGGTGCCGTCGTTGCCAGCAGCGGCAATTGACAAAACACCACTGGTCGCGAGCTTGCTGAATGCGCGGTCCTCAGTTGCGCTCTTGCGACCGCCGCCGAGTGACATGCTGATGACATTCGCACCCGCCGCACCGCACTTGTTGGCTGCCGAAGTGAGTGTAGAAGAATACGCCCAGCCTGCGGCATTGAACACCTTCACGATGTGCAACTTGAGCAGTTTGTTTGAGTTCACGCCCACCACGCCGACGCCGGAATTGTTGATAGCGGCAATGGTGCCGGCGACGTGCGAGCCGTGATGATTTTCATCCGTGTACCACCAGCCGGTGCCCGAGTCGTATTCGCCGGTCACGCTGTTGCCATTCAGATCTTCGTGCTGCAAGTCATAGCCGGAATCGATAATGCAAACTTTCCTGTTGCCTGCATAAGCGTCGCCATTCGGGAGTTGATCTGCCTGTACCATCTTGATGCCGTAGGGGACGAGCTGGCCAGCGAGATAGGGATTGCCCGTCGAAGGAGTTGTACCGGAAAAGGGATAACGCTTCGCGTCCTCTTCAACATATTCGACATTCGGATTACGCTCCAGGCCATTCAAGGCATTGGTCGGCACTTCCACAGCAAAGGCGTCCACGCCAAAAATTTCATGTTTGATTTGGCCTCTGGCCGCCGCGACCGCTGCGCGCACTTGGGAGGCGGCTCCTGGTTGGAACGCGACGATGACACGCGTGGTATCGGCAGGCGCGGCGACCGCGGCACCAATGCCGCTTGTGGCGACAACGCCGATGCTCGCAAATACAGCCTTGGACAGCCCCGACAAAACAATTCTGCTGAATCTCATTTCTGAACCCCTGTAATTGGATGTGTGAGTAGTGTCTCCGGGTAGTCCACCTTCTCGTGAAAGATGGGGCGGCCCAATGCGACGTGGCATTCTAGGGGCAAATTGACGTAAGTCAAGAGCGCCGGGTAACTATTTCAATGGTGCGGCGCAGCATCGACAATTACCTTCCTGCCCGGGCTGGACGGCGCTGAAAATTCGCGCTGGCGGCTGCTCGTCATGCTTGGGCAATGCGCGCCCGCCAGCACTCATGGGGATTGGTCACCAGTGTCTCGAACGAATAAACTGGGCAGACCAGAGTGGCGCGCACGTAAAATTACCAGGTTGATGCCATGCGGGTTGGCGTCAAGTTTTCCACCTACGAAAATGACCGGGAATGCCCATTGATTTTTGCCTTTGACCAAGGCTCGCTGGCGATGCAATCTCTGATCGAGCTGCCGTGTGCCCGTTGTGGGCATCGGATATGGCGACAGGCTACTCCGTGGCAGCCTTCACGGTAGTCAAAGCGGGCGCGCCAACGAATGGCTTCACACCAACTGCCGAGTAAATATCCGCCGGAAACTGGATCGCGCCGGACTTCATGACCAGGCTTACCTTGCGGATGTCGCTGATGTTCCTGGATGGGTCGCCCTCCACCACGATAAGGTCGGCATCCTTGCCCACCGTGATCGAGCCGGTACGTTCAAGCACTTGTGAGAATCTGGCGCCGTTCCATGTTGCGATCTTCAGGACCTCGGCCGCCGGAATGCCCGCCATTACATATAGCTCAAGCTCACGATGCAGCGTGAAGCCTGCAATGTCATCCGTCCCAGCCAGCAATGGCACGCCCGAGGTGTGCATCAACTTCACGAAACCCAGCAGCTTCTCGTACGACTTGCGGAAGGCTTCTTCATTCTTGTCCGTCACATCCATCGAGTTGGTCAGCCATGCACGGCGGATGGTTGGCGGTACGTTGTTGGCGACAAACTTGAATGACGGATTTGCCGCGCCCTGACGCTGGAGGAACATCGCTTCAAACGCGGTCATGGTCGGGTCGACCGCCGTCTTGCGATCAACCAGCAACTGGATGAAGTCCTTCACTTGTTTGGACTCAAGGTCGATCTGGTTGGCGTTGTCGCCCACCAGATAGAAGCGCAACAGCGTTCTGGTGTCGTCGTCTTTCTTGGTCAGGAAATTCAGCACCACCTGATTGATGTGCTGGATCTCATCGAAGCCGGCGCGTACCGCTTCTTCTGCACGCATGAAAGCCGGGATATGGCCGCTGACACGGATGCCGCGCTCATGCGCGTATGTCGCCATCGGCTCGATCCACTCAGGGCGCATCGAGTTATACAGCTTGATCTGCCGATAGCCGCGTTGGCTATACCAGTCGATGGCGCGCTTGCCTTCATCCACACTCTTGATGGTGATGCCGCCACTGGCGCGGTACTGGCTATCGCCTTCGATAAATCCAGTAGCGATGATGTGCGGGCCGATGCTGGCGCCGGCATCGATGCGCGTGGTGAGATCGGCCAAGGCCTCATTCACGTTGCCCATGTCACGCAGCGTCGTCACGCCACCGGCGATTTGCAGCACCGAATCCCAGGGGCTGGTGTGGCCGTGCATGTCAAACAGGCCCGGCAACAATGTGCGCCCGGCGCCATCAATCACCGTCGCATCAGCACGGATAGGGGAATTCCCCGGATACACCGCCGCAATCTTGCCGCGATTGACGTACACGTCAGATGGCCCGCGCATTTGCGCAGTTTCAGAATCAAACCAGCGAATGTTGCGGAACACGGTTATGCCGGCCGGTTGCTTGACCAGTTTTGCCGCGAGCTTTTTGAGGGTG
>JANMZU010000057.1:0-4277 GCA_031383585.1 Betaproteobacteria bacterium | reverse complement strand
CTCAACGAAATCGGTGCGCAGGAGGTGCCGAAGATACGTGTGTTCAACAAGATCGACATGGTCGGCGATGAGATAGCGCAAGCGGAGCGGGAAGCAGACCTGCGGGTGCAGTTTCCGAACTGCATCGTGATGAGCGCGCGGCGCGACGGCGACGTGAGCAAACTGCATGCAGCGGTGCTGAAATTTTTCCAGAAAGACCTTGTCGAAGCTGAACTCTTTTTGCCATGGTCGGCCCAGCAGATGCGTGGAAAAATCTTTTCCAGTTGTGAAGTGGTCGATGAACGTGCTGATGATGAAGGGGCATTTTTTCGCGTGCGCGGGTCGGTAGCTGTCGTTGAGGGCCTGCGCGATCAACTTGGACAGGGACGGCGGATTTCGCTGGAGGAGTGAAGATAGAGGTGGCGGCTTCACGGCGGCTGCGCCAGATCATTTGTCCGCGGAGCCCGACATGGTTGGAACGTAGAGCAAGCACTGGCAAGGCTCTTGGGGCATTTTGCGGCTGACAAGCCCGCCAAATGGCACTCTGCGTCGTGATATGCTCATAAGTTGATTTGCAAATACTCTCTTGCTTAACTTCTCGTGAATTATGAAGACAACGCATTGGCCGTTGATCCTGCTCTGTTTGCTGGTTTGGGCCTTGCCGGCGTACAGCCAATGGCTAAAGCCACCCGTAAAGCTGGTTGAGCCGCTAGCGCCGCAGCGCAATATCGTGCTCGCTGGTCTTGCGGCGCCAGCACACATACTTGTTGATACCTGGGGCGTGCCGCACATCTTCGCCAAGAGTGAAGACGACGTGTTTTTTGTGCAGGGCTTCAACGCGGCGCGCGACCGTCTGTTTCAGATTGATCTGTGGCGGCGGCGGGGTCTCGGACGTTTATCTTATGTACTCGGCCCCAATTTCATCGAACAGGATCGGGCGGCGCGGCTTTTCCTCTATCGTGGGGACATGCACAAGGAGTGGCTCGCCTACGGCAAGAATGCGCAGCGTATCACCACGCGCTTTGTCGCCGGCATCAACGCTTATATCGATTATGTCGGTAGCGATCCCGCGAAGCTGCCGTTTGAATTCAGCTACTTTAGTTACTCGCCTGAAAAATGGCAGCCCGAGGATGTCGTAAGGATTCGCAGCCACGGCCTGACGCGCAACGTCGGTTCGGAATTCGCGCGTGCCACGGCTGCATGTAAAGCCGAGCTTGCCGCCGACCAAATCCGTATTGCTCTTTCGCCGCCATGGGAAACGAAGGTTCCAGACGGCTTGGACCCCTGTCTGCCGCCAGAAGTGATGCGGGTATTCAATCTGGCGACCCAAGGGGTGCTGGTGCGCGGTCGCGACGGCCAGCGTGCCGCAGGTGAGCCTCTGCTGCAGGTCGTGACCGCAGATAGGGCAGGGCAGCCAGAGTTTGAAGGTAGCAACGCCTGGGTGGTATCGCCGGCAAAATCGACGAGCGGCCGGCCAATACTGGCGAGTGATCCCCACCGGGCGCACTCGACACCGTCGCTACGCTACATCGTGCATCTGAATGCACCCGGATTGAATGTAATCGGCGGCGGCGAGCCTGCCCTGCCAGGAATTTCGATTGGTCACAATGGCACCATCGCATTCGGGCTGACCATTTTTGCCATCGATCAGGAAGACCTCTACGTCTACGAAATCAATCCCGCCAATGCGCTGGAATACAAATATCAAGGCAGGTGGGAAAAGTTGCGGGTCATCACCGAAACCGTACCAGTGTCCGGGCAACCGGCGGTGCAGGTTGAATTGATGTTTAGCCGTCACGGACCGGTGCTACACATGGATCGCGAAAAAAATCGTGCTTATGCTGTACGGACTGCGTGGTCTGAACCTGGTATGGCACCGTACTTCGGCAGTATCAATTATATGTACGCCAAGAACTTTACCGAGTTCAAGCGCGCAATGCTGCACTGGGGTGCACCGAGTGAAAATCAGGTCTACGCCGATATCGCCGGTAACATCGGTTGGGTGACCGGCGGCTTGGCGCCGATTCGCCCGAACTGGGATGGGCTGTTGCCGGTGCCCGGTGATGGGCGCTATGAGTGGGCTGGTTTTTGGTCCGGCGACAAGCTGCCCTCGCTGTACAACCCAAACCAAGGCTGGTTTGCTACGGCAAACGAACAAAACCTGCCATCGGCGTATCCATACCGCGAGCGGAAACTGGGTTTTGAATGGTCGCCGAACAGCCGCTACGAGCGCGTTTCGGAGATGTTGAACCGACTGCCTAAGGTGGGCATCGAAGACTCAATGCGATTGCAAAACGACATACTGTCCGTGCCCGCAAGGAGGTTGCAGGTACTGCTCAATTCCATCAACGTCAACGACGTTCGCGCAAAAGCGGCCAGCAAGTTACTCACAGAATGGAATCTACTGCAGACGACCGATTCGGCTGCCGCAGCGTTGTTCGAGGTATGGTGGACTCGGTATTTGGGCGCAGCATTCAGGGACGCCATGCTCGCCAAGCCAGCCGCGGCAGTCATTCGCGCGGTGGACATGGACGGTCTGCTTGCCGCGCTCGAAAAACCGGAAGTGCGCTTTGGCAAGGAACCCGGCAAGGATGCGGTTATCAAGCGCAATGAAGTTCTGGAAAAAAGTTTGGTCGCGGCGTGGAACGACATGCAGCGGCTGGGCGGGACGGATGCCTCTACCTGGCAGTGGGGAAAGTTGCACCACAGCTTCTTCGGCCATGCTCTGGCGAATGCGGCGGATGAAGCCACCAGAACACGCCTCAATGTCGGTCCCATGCCGAAGCACGGCGGCAGCGATACCGTCAATGTCTCCAGTTTCGATCCGAACAATTTTCGGCAGGTCGCCGGACCATCTTTTCGGATGGTATTGGACGTTGGCAACTGGGACAACTCGCGCGCGGTCAACGCGCCAGGTCAGTCAGGCGATCCGGCGAGTCGCCACTATCGTGATCTCGCACCTATGTGGTTGTCGGGCGAGTACTTCCCGCTGCTTTATTCGCGCGCCAAAATCGAGGCTGCGACAGTCACACGAATTGATCTGGTGCCGGCAGCTCGCGTGAAGTGAAATGCGGCTCATGTTCATGGCACAACCTGACGCACATGCCCCCTGTCTTTGGGCACGGCATAGTGCGCGAGACATCGCGCCCCAACAGACTGGTCCCTTCTTCCGCGACGGAGTGGCAATGCTGCGAAGGGGCCCTGCCTTTTTGAGTGATGCCGTTCAGATATATACCTTAGTGTAACGGGCCGCTACCGCCGAAACTTCGGGATTTGCCGATAAGTGAAGCCGCGCCAGAACCACTCCATTGGTCCGTAGCGGAATTTCGACAGCCACCAATGGCTAAAGGCGATCTGCGCCGCGTACACAGCCAGTACAAATAGAACTTGCTGCGCGCGGGGCATTCCCCAATGGCCCATCGCATAACCGTAAAAATAGATCGAGCAAATAAGCGACTGGGTGAGGTAATTGGTCAATGCCATCCTGCCCACTGGACCGAGGACGCGGATAAAAGAGAGCACCGTACTGCTGTGCAGCATGAGTACCACCATGCCGACATAGCCGAGGCAGGCGGGAAGATTTCCGATCGTTGAAACACCGCGTGCCATTCCCCAGCCATCGTGGCGATCGCCCGGCGTGTGCGACATGGCGATCATGCTTCCCAGCAGTCCGATGCCGATCCCGAGCGGCAGGCCAATTAATGCCATTTTCCGGAACAGTGGCAGATGGGCGCGGGTGTCTTCCATCACGCCCGAGCGAACAAACCAGACGCCGAGCATAAACATACCGATGAGGATCATGGCAAAACCAAAGTCGCCGGCTGCCTTGTCCAGGAATCTGGCGGCTCTGTAAATGACCGTCTCGTAATAACTGCCTTGGTTGAAGATGCGCAGTTCCGTCGCTTTATTTTCCTTGTTTTCGGCAAGGCGCTTCTCGCGTTCTTCCTTGCGTTCGGTGGCGCGCTGTTCTTTTGTCTTTTTAGGCTTCTTTTCTTCTGCCGTTTTGTCAGTTTTGACCGCCGGTTTGGCATTGACCGGCGCACTGTTCTTTACGGCGTCGCTTTTCACAGCGAGCTTCTCGGCGTCGTTCTTGTCAGCCGGCTTTGCAGCCTGACTCTCCGCCACCTGGGTACCCTGTGTGGTGGGCGCGGGCGCAGGCGTGGGTTCACCGGCTGTTTTCACCTCCGCCTTGGCAGCAGGCGCAGCGCTGGGTAACGGCGTCGCTGGTTGCTTCTCATCTTTCGTGTTGCGCGCGGAGGCGACAACACCTTCGTCGGGATCTGGCGCGAAGTGTTGAA
>JANMZU010000053.1:0-2097 GCA_031383585.1 Betaproteobacteria bacterium | reverse complement strand
AACTGTGCGGTTTTTTACTCGGGATCAGTCGTGCAGCCGGGATAGCCCAAGGGGAACCGCTGATACGTACGGTCGCGCTCGAAAGACCGGAACAATTTGCGCAAATGCCCTTTGCACCTGTCTGGCCTCTGCCGCGGGCGCAAATAGCTGCATTGCGGTGAATTCTGCGTTCGCTGCCACAAGTATCGTGCAGAGGAATTCACCTCAATTGTTGCGGCTTTATCCATTCAGCTGATCTGCGTGGTCAAATGTTGTCTTGGAACGTGCATTCACCAATCACAGCGGGCATAGTTGGTAACGCGCGCCCACATACTTTTGCGTCAACCCGATTCGCAACCACCTGATTTGAACGAGAAACACGAATATGCAGTCACCTGATCAGCCGATACTTCGAGACATTGTTTTGGTAGGCGGCGGTCATAGCCACGTCGGCGTGCTGAAGAGCTTTGGCATGAAACCCATTCCGGGCGTGCGCCTCACGCTTATCTGCACCGACATGCACACGCCCTACTCCGGAATGTTGCCGGGCTATGTGGCTGGCCACTATGAATATGATGAGGTGCACATCGATCTGAGTCGCCTTGCCGTATTTGCTGGCGCACGGCTTTACCGTGACGAAGTCATCGGCCTTGATCGCATCAACAAAAAGGCAATTTGCCGCAACCGACCGCCGGTGCCGTACGACCTGCTTTCAATCAATATCGGCTCGACACCTCAACTGGCGCAAGTACCAGGTGCATTCGAGAACGCCGTTGCCGTAAAGCCTATTCAGCGCTTCAATGATCGCTGGCTGGCGCTGCTTGATCGCGTAAAGCGACATCCGGGAAAGTTGACCATCGCCGTCGTTGGCGCGGGTGCTGGCGGCGTTGAATTGTTGCTGGCAATGCAGTTCCGTCTGCACAACGAATTGCGACTGCTCGGGAGATTGCCCGACGACCTGACATTTCACCTGTTTACCGATGCGCCGGTTATTTTGCCGACTCACAATGAAGGTGTGCGCAAACGCTTCGAGTCGGCGCTCGTCTCCCGAGGCGTCGTCGTTCACGTAAACGCGGGTGTCACTGAAGTATTCGCCAGAAGTTTACGCACGGCCTCCGGCGAGTCTCTGGCGGCCGATGAAATTATCTGGGTCACCAGTGCCGGTGGCGCACCATGGCTACGGGACACCGAACTTGCCCTCGATGCGGCTGGCTTCATCAAGGTGGCCGACACACTCCAAACACTGACGGACCCGAATATCTTTGCAGCCGGCGACATCGCCAGCATGGTCAACTTCAAGCTTGAAAAGGCGGGGGTGTTCGCTGTCAGACAAGGTCCGCCACTCACCGAGAACCTGCGCCGATCCGTCGATGGCGTTGCGTTACAGGCTTATCGCCCGCAAACCAGCTGGCTCGCCCTGATTTCTACTGGCGACCGGTATGCGGTTGCCTCGCGCGGTTGGCTGGGCTTTGCTGGCAGGCTCGTCTGGCAATGGAAGGACTGGATAGACCGTCGCTTCATGTCGAAATTTCAGGATCTGCAGCCGATGGACGCCACCACTCAATCTGCGCCTTCGGCACCGTCCGTGAAACTCAATGCGGAAGAGTCGTTACAGGCAATCTCGGCCATAGCGATGCGCTGTGGCGGTTGCGGCGCCAAGGTTGGCGCCACCGTATTGTCGCGAGCGCTCAGCAATTTGCATCCCGTAGACCGCGATGATGTGATCATCGGCCTCAAGGACCCCGATGATGCAGCCGTAGTGCGGATACCGCCGGGTAAGGCGATGGTGCACTCGGTAGATTTTTTCCGCTCCTTCATTGACGACCCCTACACTTTCGGCAAAGTGGCGGCAAATCACGCGTTAGGCGATATCTGGGCGATGGGTGCAGAGGCACAATCGGCCACTGCCATCGCAACCGTTCCGTCTGGCCTGGAATCCAAGGTCGAGGATGTTTTGTTTCAGATGATGACCGGCGCTCTGGAAGTGTTGAACGAAGCCAATTGCGCGCTGGTGGGCGGACACACGGGCGAAGGCAAAGAGCTCGCGCTGGGGTTTGCCGTCAACGGACTGATCGACGATGACCCTGACAAAATTTTGCGCAAGGGCGGCATGCGGCC
>JANMZU010000046.1:0-1981 GCA_031383585.1 Betaproteobacteria bacterium | reverse complement strand
CGTTGCGCGATAAGTCGACTTTTGAAGACGTGAAGGCCCAATACGATGGCAAAACAGTCGACGCGGTGCGCGTGTCTGTGGTGCCGTTCATTGACAGCAAGGACGCCAAGAAGATGCGCGGCTTTGAGAAGTCAAATTTCTCGATTTTACTCAGCCCTGCGGTCCCAGGCTATTTTCTTGAGATGAAGTCCGACTATCAAAGCACGGAGCCCAACTCACCCGTTGTCAATGAAAAGATCAATCTTGTTGGTTTGGGAGCAGCAAAATGAAAAAAAGCTGTTTGCACGTCTTTGTCACAGTGCTGGCTTCGGCATCTGTGCTGTTGCCGCCGCTCGCAATTGCGCAGGAATCTTGCCTGACAGCGGGAACTCCAATCAATGACTTCCCGACGGAAACGCGCGCCGAATACATATTCGGCTGCATGCAAGTCAACGGCAACAATCGGCTGGCGCTTGAGCGGTGTTCATGCTCGATCGATGTGATAGCCAGTATTCTCACGCGCGATCAATATGTTGATGCCGAAACCATAATGTCGATGCGGTTGCGTGGCGGCGAGAGCGGCGCCGTTTTTGATGGCCCTTTGCAGAAAGCGAAGGTCAAGGCCCTCAAGTTGGCTCAAGTTGAAGGTGAGTTGCGTTGTTTCTAACGGCAAGGCGACAGAAATCCGTCGCCCGCTAGGACGTGAGGCCTTGTTATAAGGCCTCTACGCGACGCAGGTGCGATCCAGTAGCAATGTTTAGGTTAGCAGTAGTACGGCTTGCCGAACGATGCGATTGTTCGAGCCATTTGCCCCCTGCGTCGGAACGCCCACGCGCCAAATGGGATTTATTTCAGGCGTTACGCGCACGAAGTGTTGACCGGCCTTAAACCAGTGTATATAGACGGCTCACTCTCACGGTAGGTGGTAGGTCACTTCGCGCACATCGATGCGTATTTCTGGCCTAAACGCTACTGTCCGAAAGCAGAGAACAATTTTGGGATCAAGATCGCAGCACGCGTAACGCGCGGGCAACGATCCTCTGGTTTTTTCGTGCTAGGCACCGGGTAACCGGCGCTCGGCAGGTTCAGTTTGGCGTTTGTCCATCGCAAGGTGGCTGACCCGAGGAATGGACGAGGCGCATGCCGACGATACAACAGCTGATCCGGAAACCCCGGGTGCCGAAAACCTACCGCGAGAAGTCGCGTCACATGGAGGCCTGCCCGCAGAAGCGTGGCGTTTGCACCCGTGTTTACACGACAACTCCGAAGAAGCCCAACTCGGCACTCCGTAAGGTGGCCAAGATCAGGCTGACCAACGGGTTCGAAGTGATCGGGTATATCCCCGGTGAGGGCCACAATCTGCAGGAGCACTCGGTCGTGCTCATCCGCGGCGGCCGCGTCAAGGACTTGCCCGGCGTGCGCTACCACATCATCCGCGGCGTTCTCGATACGCAGGGTGTGTCGGCGCGGCGTCAGCGCCGTTCGAAGTATGGTGCCAAGCGTCCTAAGTAATTGGGCGTCCGAAGTGACCACCTCTGCATAACGCAGGGATATTGAGCCGGATCGTCCGGCTCTGACAAGTTTAGAGCAGAATTTAGAAGCGAAGGACGAAACGCATGTCGCGCCGTCATAGTGCTGAAAAGCGTCAGGTCAATCCAGACCCGAAGTTTAACGACATTGTTCTCACCAAGTTCATGAACGCGGTGATGGAGCAGGGCAAGAAATCGACTGCAGAGCGCATCGTATATGGTGCTCTGGAAAAGATGGAAGCGAAAGCCAAGTCCGATCCGATTCAGATGTTCCATGACGCTCTGAACAATGTCTCGCCGGCCGTTGAAGTGCGCTCACGCCGCGTCGGTGGTGCTACCTACCAGGTGCCGGTCGAAGTGCGCACCGAGCGCCGTCAGGCCCTTGCCATTCGCTGGATTATCGCGGCCGCCCGTGGCCGTAACGAGAATACGATGGTGGACCGTTTGTCGTCCGAACTTTTTGATGCCGCCAA
>JANMZU010000043.1:0-9519 GCA_031383585.1 Betaproteobacteria bacterium | reverse complement strand
TGTTCGTTACCCAGCGCGGCGCGGCGATGTCGCGGCAGATGTTCTGGCACACCATCAAGAATCAGGCATTCCGCGCCGGCATTCACACGCCAATTTCGCCGCACACCTTGCGCCACGCATTCGCCACGCATCTGCTTAATCACGGCGCCGATCTGCGCGTGGTGCAGTTGCTGCTGGGGCATGCGGATATCACCACCACCCAAATTTATACGCACGTGGCACGCGAACGGCTCAAGCGGATACATGCGCAGCATCATCCGCGCGGGTGAACCGGCATTTGATTTGCGCACGCAGAACGCCATTTGAAGCGCATTTCCAGCCATTTTCGGCCGAAACACCCCGCCAATGCTAGGGTTTGCAAATGACAAAACACTCCGAAACTCCTGCAACATCCATGCTCAGGCAGCACGGCATTGTCTACACAGAGCACATTTACGAGTACGTCGAACACGGCGGCACCAGCGTGTCGTCCAGTTCGCTTGGTGTGGCTGAACACCACGTCGTCAAAACCCTGATCTTCGAAGATGACAAGCGCCAGCCGCTATGCGTGCTGATGCATGGCGACCGCAAGGTCAGCACGAAGGAGTTGGCCAGGCAGATCGGCGCCAAGCGCGTGGCCCCGTGCAAACCCGAAGACGCAACGCGCCACTCCGGCTATCAGGTTGGCGGATGCTCGCCATTCGGCCTGAGGAAGCCGATGCCCATCTATATGGAAGAATCGATCCTCGCCATTGACCGCATCCTGATCAACGGCGGCAAGCGCGGTTTTCTCGTTGGGTTGGCGCCGCAGAACGTTGCAGATGTCGTCAAACCAAAATTGGTGAACGTTGCGCTGGTTGAATAGCGGCGCGGCGCGATTACTACCGACCGAACAACCGAAGCAGCAGCGTCAGCAGCGCGCTCACCAGTATCGTGCTGGTAATGGGCAGAAAGTAGTCTCGGCCTTTGCGCGTAAAACGAAGGTCACCGGGCAGCCTCCACAAACCCAGCCTCGCCAATTGCGGTGCAAACAGGCCGAGAAGTACAACCACCACAGCCATCACCAATATCCATTTGATCATTGCTTGGCGCTTTGGCGATCAGGCCAGCGTCCCATCGTTGGCCCCTTGAATGGTTCTTGCGTTGGCATCATCGCGCCTGCGCGCAATGGTGACGCCAACCATTTTTACGCCACGCATGTGGTTGATCTTGGCAACACTTACTTTCACCCACTGCGCCTTGAAGTCATGCAGAACGACTTGCGCAATATGCTCTGCGAGCGCTTCAAGCAGCTTGAAATGCTGGTCTTTCAGATCGCTGCGAATGCGCTCAACCACCATGCCGTAGTCCACCGTATCACGGATATTGTCGCTCTCACCTGCGGCATGCGTATCGAGCCCGATGTCGAGATTGAAATCCAGCGTTTGCGGGGAAAGTTTTTCCCACTCGTAAATGCCGATCCACGCGTCGGCGCGAAGCTCGCGGATGAAGATGGTGTCCATGCAAAGTATTGTAGAGTATGGGCATGACAAATAGCGTGATCAGCATCATCCTTGCCTACCTCATTGGCTCGCTCTCGTTTGCAGTGATTGTTAGTTGGGCGATGGGCTTGCCAGACCCACATACCTACGGCTCCGGCAATCCGGGTGCGACCAATGTCCTGCGGACCGGAAAGAAGCTCGCGGCGATACTCACCCTGCTGGGCGACGCCGGCAAAGGCTGGTTTGCAGTGTGGCTGGCACAAAAATATGCGTTCGACTTCGGCCTCAAACCGGGCACGCTCGCAGGTGTCGCCATCGCCGTTTTCCTTGGCCATCTGTTTCCGGTGTTCTTCAAGTTCCTGGGCGGCAAGGGCGTGGCCACTGCACTTGGCATCCTGGTCGCGATCAATGTCTGGCTGGGGCTCGCTACGCTTTCCACTTGGCTGATCGTGGCGTTTTTCTTTCGCTACTCTTCGCTTGCGGCGATTGTGGCCTCGGTGTTTGCCCCGATCTATTTCTTCTTCCTGTTTGGCATCAAGGCTGCTTTGCCGGCAGTGGTGTTGATGTCCGCGCTGCTCGTGTGGCGGCATCGTGAAAACATTACCAAGTTAATGGCTGGGACCGAGTCGCGACTAGGGCAAAAGAAGCCGGTGGCGGAAACGTCCTCTGACGAAGTTTCAAAAACCTAGCGTCACGACACTACTGCAGGCACCCATCTGCAGGCGCCTTTGGCTTCAAGGGCATGCCGGCAAACCAGAGAGCGGCTAGCTTGATGCTTGCTTAGTCTCCTGCAATTGATCGCGTTTCGCTAAGGTCGGAAACCAGCGCATCCACAATGCAGCAACCAGTAGCGTCCCCAATCCGCCCAGCGCCACAGACGCGACGGGGCCGACGAGCGCTGCAGTCGCACCTGATTCGAATTCGCCGAGCTGGTTCGACGCGCCAATGAAAATTGAATTGACTGCGCTCACTCGTCCGCGCATCTCGTTCGGCGTATCGAGCTGCACCAGCGACTGCCTGATCACGACGCTGACCATGTCAGCCGCACCGCTGATGAGCAGGGCGACGAAGGAAACCATGAAAACTGTTGACAGGCCAAATACAAGTGTAGACGCGCCGTAAACGGTGACGGCAATGAACATGCGTTTGCCGACTTTGCGCTGGATGGGCCAGTGCGTTAGCACGACAGACATCACCAGCGCACCGACGGCAGGAGCTGCGCGCAATATGCCCAACCCCCACGGCCCTACGTGCAATATGTCCTTTGCAAACATCGGCAGCAACGCCACCGCCCCACCAAGCAGGACGGCAAACAGATCAAGCGAGACCGCGCCGAGGATTTGCGGGCGCTGCCAAATGAAATGAAAGCCGGCGAGTACCGTAGCCCATGTCACCGGCTCTTTGGCTGGCGGCACATGCTCGTGCTGCACACTCATGAACAAGCCCGCAGAAACGGCAAACAACAAAGCGCATATGGCATAAACCACATGTGCGCCGGCAACATAAATCAGTCCACCCAGCGCCGGGCCACCGATCACCGCGAGTTGCATGCCGGTTGAACTGAAGGCCAGCGCCTTTGGTAAAAGCTTTGCCGGAACAAGTAGCGGTAAAAGCGCTTGCTGCGCAGGTGCCTGAAATGCTCTCGCCGTGCCCAGAGCAACTGACAGGTAGAGCAGTAGATTTCGGTCTACCCAATGCCCAAACTCTGCCAACATCAATACGGCGCCGGTCAGCGCCTGCACTGCCATGCAAACGGCGAGAATGCGTCCGCGATGGCCATGATCAGCAGCATGGCCTGCCGGCAACGTTAGCAACAACGCCGGCAAAAACTGGCAGAGGCCGATAAGGCCGAGGTCCCAGGCGCTGTTCGTCAGGTCGTACATGTGCCAGCCCACTGCAACCATCAGCATCTGATTGCCAGCAGCACTTGCCACGCGCCCGGACCAGAAGCGCAGGAATTGTGGCGCAAGTTTCAACGAAAAATCAGGGTTCGCGTCAGTCATTTGTTGTAGCGGTGGGGTGGACGTCAGGCAATGGGTGCCGTAGATGGTTTTGCAAATGAATAACCTACCTGCACGGGTAGGATTAATCAGACATGTGTTGGTTTAATGTGGTCTCCTGAGGAGACTCTTTACAGCATACCTTGGTGGGATCGCCGCATTTGTCCACATTGAGACGAACTTCATTGCTCTGTTGCATTTGTTAAGTATTGTTAATTCGCCAGCAAGCCACAGATGAATGCGGTTAACTCGATTAAACTTGACCGATGTCAAGAGATTGGCGCTTGTTTCCCTGATAGAACTGCATAGGGTTGGTTGACGGATCGGTCGTTCCCGACATCCTGCTTTGCTGGTAGCAGAGTGGCCGACAAACAGCAGGTGTACAGTTTTTTATAATTTGGCTATTTGGCACGGTCAAAATTGAGCTGACAGTTAATGCCTCGAATCACCGAGCGACAGTTAGCAGACCGCCTTTCAACCTACTCGCGGCAACTTCGAAATGCACCTGGGCGATTGGAAAATGCGCTTTCCAATATACATTCTTAGTCGAATGTGCGCGTTTGTACGCCTGCATGGATGGGTTGCGCGCATCGCAGTTGCCTGTGCGCTGTCAGCGGGGTTGACCGCTTCTCTGGCACAAACGGTTGCACCAGAGCCGATCACCTCTCCACGACTTGGCGCACCTGAAGTGCTCTCCCCTATGGGCTTCCCGCTATTGATCAGGATCCCGGTCGACGCGACCGAGGCCGCGATCAACGCCGCAGGGTCAAGTTTTGCACTTGGCCCGCGTCCAGCCAATGCTGGCATTCCATTCATCGAAAACGCCGAAATCAGCCTTGAGCGCCAGGGCGACAAACACTTTCTGGTCATCAGGTCGCGCCTGCCCGTGAACGAATTGGCGGTCGGCTTGGTGATTCGCGAACAACTGATAAGGGGCGTTCGCAGCCGCGAATTCACAGTCTTGCTCGACCCACCAGTGCTGTTTGATGCGACGCTGGCTGCGCGCGCTACGATGACCCCACAGAAAGTTGAATCTGCGCAGCCAAAAGCATTGCTGCAGGTACCTGTCATCGAACCATCATCGGCTGCGCGCGCATCGCCACGTGTCCGCCCGGCCCAGTCAATTTCGCCGCGTCGGGCAGTTGCAGCCCGCACGCCGGCCACGCCTTCGAATGCTGCAGTTACGAATGCACCGCCAGACGGCAAACTGGTCGAACGTAATCGCACGCAAGCCGTCACCGATGCCGCGGCCAAGGCTAAAAAGTCCAGCGCCGACAAGCCACTACGATTGTCATTGAGCGCCAGTGACCTAGCTGTGCTGCCTGCGGCAAACGAAATCACGCGCAATGATCTCCGCCGACGCCAGTTGATACTCGATACCGACAATCTGATGTCGGCATTGCTCGAGCGCAATCACAAGATCACCTTGCTGGAAAAAGAGCTCGCGGGTTTGACGGCGCGCGTGTTGGCAACTGAACGTTCGCTCAACATCCCCATTTCGCCGACGGCAACTGTGCCGTCGAAAACAACAGTCGCGGCATCGAAATCGGAGCCGACAACGGCACCAACTGCGACTGCATTGTCACCAGCGGCGGTGCCCAGTGTAGAAGAGCCGGCAGTTGCCCCTGCACCAACAATCGCGGCGGTTGAAATCTCCAAGCCACCAGCAACAATTGTCCCGCCAGTGGGAGTGGAAGCCCCCCGGCAATCATTCGCTTGGTGGGGCATCGGATTTACAACCCTTATGGTGCTGGCTATCACGGCGGCGACGTTAGCGATCGTGCGCCGTCGCCGCAAGGCGCGCGAAGTACCGTTTGCGCATTCGCCTGAGGAGACGGATGCGCATTTGATTGAAACGCCGACAGCGTCGCCGATGCGGGCCATGGTCCCGGCGAGCGAAGATTTTGCCGAGGGCCCGTCTACTGCCACGGCGCCGCCTACCCCACGTGCCGCCGAAACTCCAGCCGTCGCATTTCCAGAAATTCACTTCGAGTTGCCGGAAGGTAATTCGAATTTGCCGGCATCATCGGCAAATCTGCATGCGCCGATTGAGGGATTGGCGGGTACCGCGCTTCAGGCATCTTCCCAGGCGGCCAATTCCGACTCCCATCCGGCGGCGAATGATATTCGCGCACGTCGCACCCGATATTTGCTCAGCCGCTATCATGATATTGCCATTCTCATGCCACCACTGGACGCGCCAAAACGACTGGTCAGTCAGGCAGGCCGCATCCACGACGAGGGTGCAGTGGAGTACGCAAAGCGCTTATTAAAGTACTCCGCCTACAGTCGACCTTACACCGAGGAATTCTGGCTTGCACTACTCGAACTTCTGTATTTGGAGAAGTTCGCCAATGATTATCTGGTCAATGCGAAGTGGTTCCGAAAGTATCTTCCTGACTCAGCAAATTGGGATGAGGTGCAGCGCATCGGCTACCTTCTCGATCCGGCCGCACCGTTATTTGCCAGCGCGGCGGCTTGGTCGCACGAGGAGCCGATTCTCGGCACCTGGCTGCCTGTCAACCAGGCTGGTTCCGGTCACGATAGTGCCAGGCCCGAGCTGAAACTTGAACTTGCCGGATAATCGATGGCGCCATCGGTGATCTAGTGCCTAGTTACATAGGTTTGCGTTACACCGAGAATCGTTTTGCGCTGCCGCGATTAGGCGTAAAACGCGACAGCAGTACCGACATTACGAGTATTTGCAACGATATCGCGGGGATATGTAAAACAAATCGAATGCAGCAGGACTTATGCAACTAGGCACTATAGATTCGGCCTGCAAATAGATTGAACTATTGGTAAAGTTGCGTATCTGAGAATGCATGGACAAAGACGACGCAAGAAAGCTCAGCCCTGCTGAGCAACACGAGAGACGGCGGCAAGTCATCCGCGCGCATAAGCGGGGTAAGACCAAGACGCAGATTGGTGAGCAAGTTGGTCTGAGCTATACGGCTGTGAGCAAAGCGATTGCCCGTTACGAAGCCGAAGGGATCAGCTCACTGGCACCACGTACCCGCGGTCGGCGCAGCGGCGAGGATCGCGCGCTCACGCCCGAGCAAGAGGAGAAGGTGCAGCGCATCATCTGTGACAAGCGCCCCGAGCAGTTGAAGATGGAGTTTGCGCTGTGGAGTCGCGCGGCAGTGATGCAACTGATCGTCATTGAATTTGGCGTCACGCTGCACGTGCGTTCGGTGGGCAAGTACTTGGCCCGCTGGGGCTTCACGCCGCAAAAGCCGATCAAACGCGCCTACGAGCAATCTCCTGTGGCCGTGCAAGCTTGGCTGGATGACACCTATCCGGCCATCGCCGAGCGAGCCAAAGCCGAAGGGGGCGAAATCCATTGGGGCGATGAGACGGCGGTAGTGAACACCGACGTACGAGGCCGTAGCTTTGCGCCGCGTGGCAAGACGCCGGTGACCATGGCGGTGGGCGGTACGCGGCAGAAGCTGTCGATGATTGCCAGCGTCACCAATCAGGGTAAGGCACGCTGGATGATCATCGATGGGGCGTTCAACCATGAACGGCTGATCGAATTCTTCGACTCTCTTGTCAAGGATGCCGGACGCAAAGTGTTCTTGATTCTGGATAACCTGAGCGTGCATCACTGCAAGCCGGTAAAGGCGTGGTTGGCCGAACACAAAACAGAAATGGAAGTGTTTTATTTGCCAAGCTATAGCCCCGAGCTCAATCCCGAAGAACGGCTCAACGCCGATCTCAAACACGCTATTCGCAGCAAGGTGCCGGTACGGACAAAAGCAAAGCTGCAAGCCGCCACCGAGGAACACATGAACACCATCGCCAGTAAACCAGAAAGGGTCAAAGCATACTTCCAAGACCCCAACGTCAAATACGCAGCTTGAAACTATTTGAGGGCCTAATCAATAGATGAACAAGGATCACATAAACCAAGATTTTGCGCTGGAAAGCACGCAGGATCTCGTCGGCGCCATCATGCGCGTCGAGACCTTGCTCGGACCGCACACTCTGGACCGCTATCGCGCCGTTTGCTATGCATTTGCCGACGAAGAAGCTGCCATGTCGGTAGGCCAGCTGCGCCTTGCTCTTCAGGTTGAGGACTACCTGGACTGGCTATTACGCGAAGATATGGCTCGCCTGCAATTGTGGCGTGCAGAATCGCGTCGCATAGATGCGCTAGCCGTCAGCAAACAGATCGCTGACCTGTGGCAGGCCTTAGGACTATGCCTGGGTAGATATGCGCTGGGCGCAAAGGAGTGGCTCAAGACGCCCGAGCAAGAATCGGGGCTGCTGCCATTGACCATCGCCGTAGCTCTGCATTGCTATGTGAATGAACTGCGCTGGCGCGCGCGCGCCGAACTTGCTTGTGATGTGCCGCTCAGGGCCCTGCATCGCCTATATGCGATGGCCGAAACACGCAATATCGCCGACCAGGAAGTCTATCCATACGAAGCCGATGTCGATTTCTCGATTACACCCAAAGGCCAGTATGTGCTGATGTTGCTGATGGCAGACCTGGCGCAGCGCGATCTGCAGCCGGTACAGCAGCTGGTCGCTCAGCACTGGTTAAGTACCTGGGCTTCCGACGTAGCGCTGGACCTCACGCCGGTGACCGGCAAGCACAGCATTCAGGTGAAACTCGACTCCAGCGATGGGATCGAGCGCATCGTTCCCGACAGTGGACCGACCGTCCGTTACCTCGACATTCGGGCGATTGCGCGGCGCATCGAAGAGATGGATGCCTATTTGGCAAACAGCGATCATGAAGACACAACTACCGGGGAGTTGGATGAGGCCACCGAGGCCGACTTAGCCAACACGCTCGCGTGGCTGGAAAAACTGTACCACGATCGCTCTGCTGGCTTTCAGGCGGCCCGCGTGCGTCAGATCGCACCACCGAATCGCTTCGCGCAGGTGGTCATCGGCTGGAACCAAATTCAGGATTTCATCGAAGCCTCAAAATGGGGCCTCAAGGCCAGCCGTGGCACATTCCCCACTACCTTTCCGTCAGCGCGTAGCCTCGGCATTATTGGAGAAGCGCTCGCGCGTTCCGGAGCAGCCCTGCCGATTTTTGACCCCAAACCCGAGGCGAGTACCGAGCATCGCAATAGCGAGAACTTTCTACTGTGGCAGATTCGCGATCTGAGCGCCGGTGGATTCGGTCTAGCATCGCCACACAGCGCAGATGCAGAAATCCCGGTTGGCACGCTGATTCTGGTTGCCGTGGAGGGCGAAGTCGTGTGGAGCGTGGGCCGCGTAGTTCGCAAATTCAAAGGGCTCGACGAAACTGATACCAGATTCGGCGTACAGGTTATCGGTGAAAATGCGGTGCCTGTAAGGCTTATCCCGCGCCAGCCCGATGAGCATGTGCGAGACGCCCAGATCAGCTCCGTCACCGGTTTATTCCTCAGCCGGCCGGAGCACCACGAACAGCAGGAACTGTTACTGGTCTCCAGCAGTGCCTTGGCATACACGCGGCGATTTGAATTAAAAACCGGCAGCAAGCGACTCGCCATTCGAGCCACCCTGCCCGTTCAAAGCGCAGGCGCCTGGGTGATGATTCAGTTTGAGGAAGACCTCTAGGCACTGAGGGCGGCGCGGCCAGTCGGCCACTTCAAAAAATTCCGCCGACGCTCATGTATCAAAGCACTAACTCCGTAAGCTGGATGTCACACAGGTCGCTTTGGCCCTCGACACTCTGCCCAGTGAATACGGAAATGTGGTTTCGCCAAACAACTAACAATAACCACTGCGTCTGCCGAAGGGCCACCACACCGGTAGATTGGTTTTGCGACCTAACGATCAGCGTAGAGCCCGTATTGACGGGGCTTTCGCGAGGCTTTCGTGCCGGCAAGTGCGAAGGCTGGCGATCTACACACCCTAGCAACTCACATATTTCCAGTTGCGGAACTTGCCCTCGCTGATCCATTCCACAGCCTGTGCCATGCGTTTGTTGCGCGTCGCTTCGGTCTTGGCTTCAGTAATCCATTCGACATACTCACGCTTCTTTGAGTGGGTGAAGTCGTCAAAAGCGGCGTGGGCTTTGTTGTTCTTTTTCACAGCGGCCGCAACGTAGTCCG
>JANMZU010000966.1:0-5401 GCA_031383585.1 Betaproteobacteria bacterium | reverse complement strand
GCACCAACTTTACCCGTGCTTACCTACATCACTTACAGCGCGCCAACGAAATTCTGGGAGCCAGGCTAAACACCATCCACAACTTGTTTTATTACCAGCAGCTGATGGGTGAGATGCGTCAGGCCATTGAGACGCAGCTGTTTGCGCCATTTGTCACGAAGTTCCATGCAGTTCGTGCCGACGGCCCGCAGTGAAGTGGTATAATTTTTGGCTTATTTGCTTGCCAATTTTCTCTACAAGCTATTGAATTCTAGGAAAAAGCTCTCAACTGACGACAATGCCGTCGGAGCGTTGCGCAGTCGGGAATTCTACGCCGCCTACCCCCAATTCAAACCCGGAGCCCGAACTTAATGATTACCAACGCCTACGCCCAAGCCGCTGCTGCGCCTTCTGGCGGCGACTCACTGATTGGCATGTTGCCAATCTTTGCGATGTTTATCTTGCTGTACTTCCTCATGATTCGGCCACAGATGAAGAAGTCGAAAGAACAGAAGCTGATGTTGGATGCCCTTCAAAAAGGCGATGAAGTCATCGCGATGGGCATCATTGGGCGGATCGCAAAAATTGGTGATGGATACATTGGGCTCGAAGTCGCCGACGGGAAGATCATCCACATGCAGAGACAGGCGGTAACGACTCTGCTCCCCAAAGGTACTTTCAACGACGTATTGAAGTAGCAATTTAGCGGCTATTCGTCGCTAATCGTCTGTATAGCCGATAGATTTCTCTGAGCCTTAGATCACACCTATGAACAAATATCCAGTCTGGAAATACGCCGTCATTGTGGTGGCGTTGATCGTTGCGTTTCTTTACACATTGCCGAATTTCTTTGGCGAAGTGCCAGCGGTGCAGGTATCAGGATTGCGCGCCAATAAAGCGGATGCAGATACGCTAAAGCAAGTAAATGAAGCCCTGACAGCCGCGAAGGTGGACGTTACCAGCAGCCTGATCGAAAATGAGTCAATCAAGGTGCGCTTCAAAGATGGCGATAGCCAGAAAAATGGACAGGCTGCGATTCAGGCCAAGCTGGGTGCGGGCTACATCGTTGCGTTGCAATTGATCTCGAATTCGCCAGCTTGGCTGTCTAAAATTAATGCGCTGCCAATGTATCTCGGCCTCGATTTGCGCGGTGGCGTGCACTTCCTGATGCAGGTGGACATGAAGTCCGTGTTTGACAAGGCTGTTGACCGTTATGTCGGCGACGTGAGAGTCCTGTTGCGCGACAAGAAAATTTTCTATACCGGCATCTCACGCGACCGCGATCGCGTAGTTGCGAAATTCAAAGAAAAGTCGGAACTACAGCGTGCGCAGTCGGAAATTTCCACGCAACTGCCGGAGCTTTTGTTAAAGGACACGGAAATCAACGGCGAATTTGTGCTGACTGTTCAGATGAAGCCGGAAACGCTTCAGAAGCTGCAGGACAACGCGATCCAGCAAAACATAACGGCTCTTCGGCGCCGCGTGAATGAACTGGGTGTTTCAGAGCCAATTGTTCAGCAGCAGGGCGCTGATCGCATTCTGGTGGAGCTCGCCGGGGTACAGGATCCTGCGCGTGCCGAGGAGTTGATCGGCCGCACCGCGTCGCTCGAAGTTCGACTGGTTGCGGAGGAGCATGCCGCCTCGCGCAGTATCGATGCGTTTGAACGCTACCGGAATGAGCCTGCGCCGTTTGGGACCGAAAAAATTATCGATGAAAGAGGCTTTCCGGTACTCGTGTACAAGTCGATAGCGTTCACCGGCGACAAAATCACTGACGCGCAGGCTGGATTCGACCAGCAAGCCGGTGGCGGCTCCATCGTTAACGTTACGCTCAATGCAGCTGGTGGACGCGCGATGACGATGACCACTCGCGGCAATGTGGGCAAGCGTATGGCCGTCATCATGATTGAAAAGGGCAAGCCTGAGGTGCTCACCTGGCCCAACATTAATAGCGAATTAGGTGCGCGCTTCTACATTTCAGGTATGCCTAACACCCAGGAAGCTAAAAATCTCGCACTGCTGTTGCGCGCTGGCGCACTGGCTGCTGAGATGCAAATCATCGAAAAGCGCATGATCGGGCCAAGCCTTGGTGCGGACAATATCGAAAAGGGCAAGAACTCGCTGCTTCTCGGTTTTGCGCTGATTACGGTTTTCATGATCGCCTATTACATGTTGTTCGGCGTGGTCTCGGTGGTGGCGCTGGGTTGTAACCTGCTTTTTCTGGTCGCGTTGTTGTCGATGCTGCAGGCTACGCTGACTCTGCCGGGCGTTGCCGCAATAGCGCTCACGCTGGGTATGGCGATCGATGCAAACGTGCTGATTACAGAGCGCATTCGTGAAGAGCTCCGCAGCGGTATGTCACCGCAAATGGCCATACAGGTCGGCTACGACAGAGCGCTGGATACGATTATCGACTCGAACATTACGACCTTGATTGTCGGCCTTGCCCTGCTCATCTGGGGCTCCGGCCAGGTGCGGGGCTTTGCCGTGGTTCATTGTCTCGGCATTCTCACATCAGTGTTTAGCGCAGTGATGGTCTCCCGCGGTCTGGTGAATCTCATCTACGGCGGCAGGAAGAAAGTTACAGCGTTGTCGATTGGGAACGTGAATTGGCATAAGGCTCCCAACCCTGCGCCTGCCAAAGCTTAGTTAACGTCCGCCACGTAACCCGAAACAGATAGGAAGCAAAATGGAGTTTTTTAGAATCAAGAAGCCAATCCCGTTCATGCGCCATGCGCTGGTGTTTAACGTGATTTCGTTCATTACCTTTTTGCTTGCTGTCGTCTTCCTCGTGACCAAGGGTCTTCACTTTTCCATCGAGTTCACCGGCGGCACTGTTATAGAGGCGCCATTCAAGCAGGCTGCAGACCTGGAAAAAATTCGCGCCGAGCTCAATAAGAAAGGATTCCTCGATGTCACGGTGCAAAATTTCGGTTCCGCAAAAGATGTTCTGATCCGCTTGCCACTAAAGGTGAGCGCTGGTGACCAGAACGCCGCGATGGAAGCACAGAAAAATACAATCATTCAGGCACTGATTCCTTTGGGCCTGGACTACGACGTGGAGTTGGCCAAAACGGATCCCAAGGCAAACAAACTTCGCGCCGAGTTCGTTGGCGGGCAAGTTGGCAAGGAACTCGCCTATGACGGCGCTCTGGCGCTGACGGCAGTGTGTATCGGCATTCTGATCTATCTGGCTATTCGTTTCGAATGGCGTTTTGCAGTTGCCACGATCGTTGCGAACTTGCATGACGTGGTCATCATCCTCGGGTTCTTTGCGGCTTTTCAGTGGGAATTTTCGCTGCCAGTGCTTGCAGCCATACTTGCGATCCTCGGCTATTCGGTGAATGAGTCGGTTGTCGTGTTTGATCGAGCGCGTGAAAACTTCCGCAAGATGCGCAAGGCGACGACATCCGAGATTTTTGACGCGGCCATTACCGGGACAATTTCGCGAACCATCATTACCCACGGGACGACGCAGATGATGGTGATAGCGATGCTGTTTTTTGGCGGCCCAAGTCTCTTCTATTTCGCGTTGGCACTCACGATCGGGATTTGTTTCGGTATTTATTCGTCCGTATTGGTCGCCTGCCCGATTGCGCAATACCTTGGCGTGTCTCGCGAGGATTTCGTGAAGCCGGTGAAGAAGGACGGCGAACCGGAAGTCATTTCGGCGAGTCACTAACCCTAGGCTGTCTGGGCCACGATTGTGGAGTGGCTTACCGCTGCCGTTGATGTCATCCTGCATCTTAACCACTACCTCGCCCTCTGGATAGCGGCATACGGCGCCTGGATTTATGCCATTCTGTTCATCATCGTCTTCGCAGAAACAGGTCTGGTTGTAGCGCCTTTTTTGCCTGGTGACTCATTGCTGTTCGTTGTTGGCTCCCTGGCCGCTCTAGGCTCGATGGATGTGCATTTGCTGGTAGTGCTGCTGCTATGCGCTGCAGTGCTCGGCAACATTTGTAATTACGAAATTGGCCGTTACTTTGGCGCGAAGTTTTTCGTCGACGACAAGGCGAAAATTCTCAATCCGAAACACCTGCAGCGCACACACCAGTTTTTTGAGCGTTGGGGCCCTGCTGCTGTTGTGCTGGCGCGCTTTGTGCCGTTTCTGCGAACGTACGTGCCCTTTGTGGCTGGCATGTCGGTGATGACGCGGGCAAAGTACATCGCCTATACCGTTTTTGGAGCGATCACCTGGGTGGGCTCGCTCGTGTATCTCGGCTTTTTCTTTGGCAACATCCCATGGATTAAGCAAAATCAAGGATTGCTGGTGATCGCGATCATCGGCCTAAGCGTGTTGCCGATCCTGATTGCTGCGCTAAAGTCTAAATTCAGCGCGCAGAAGTAGACTTGGACGGCGCTGTCAACCGCGCGAAAAAAATTGCGGCGACAAAAAACGCCACCGAGAGTAAAGCTTCGGCAGCAGCGATCGCACTTGAGGGCCAAGGGTCTGACCATGCGCGCACCACGCCTTCAGTAAAGTAAAACAAGACAAACATCGACGCCCATTGATAGGTATAGCGCTTGCCGCGCAGAATTCCAAACAATGGCACGAGCAGCGGCAGAGCTTTGAGCATCAGCCACGAGCCGCCGGGCCGCAACGGTGCAAGCACGGTTTCCCATGCCAGACACAGTGTGATCAGCCCAATAAGGGTGGCAATAGCGACATAGTGACAAAATCGTGCGTTCGGGGACATGGTTTCTCTGTTGAAATATGGCAAACGCTATATTCGGCGCGCTGTCCAGACCAAAAATTGGCTGACGGCCGCGCCAATAGGCGAGTTTGCCAAATTACTCTGTGTAAGTTGGCCAACGGGTAAATGCAATGAAAGTCTCGCTGTCTTCCACCAAATCGGCGCTAACGAATTTTACGTTTGCACCAGGTGGCCCACTCTGGCACCAAGCTATCAGTTGCTCGACGGCGTATTCATCGCCTTGTACGATAGCTTCAACGCTGCCGTCATCACAATTGCGCACCCAGCCATTGATCTCCAGGGCTTGTGCGACGATGCGCATCGATTCACGGAAGCCCACCCCCTGTACCCGACCGGTGATCGCGACCTTGACCGTAACGGTTTGACCCTGGCCATTCATTCGTCGTGGCCGATTTTCTTGCTGCGTACTGATTTGACAGTCGCGCGTGTTTTCTTGGCTTCAATCCGGCGTTCTTTTGATGCTCGCGTCGGCTTGGTGGCGAGACGCGCTTTCGACACATGGTTAAGCTTGTTAAGGCGCGCGATCAGACGTTCGAATGCGGTTTCCTTGTTGCGAAACTGCGACGGCGAATCCTGTGCGATCACCACCACTCCAGAAGGCAGGTGCGTGAGACGTATCGCAGAATTGGTTTTGTTGACGTGTTGCCCGCCCGGGCCAGAGGCGCGATAGGTGTCGAGACGAATTTCCAACTCGAGCGTTTCCC
>JANMZU010000965.1:0-1745 GCA_031383585.1 Betaproteobacteria bacterium | reverse complement strand
GGAAGCGCTGGATCGTGGCATGTTTACCATCGGCAAAAACTACGCAGCCACCGTTGCCAAAGGCGGACTTGCCAAAGAGGAGCTGGACCGCCGCCTGTCTCTGATTAGGCCCAGCCTCGACACTGAGTCCATCAGCAGTGCCGACCTCATCGTCGAGGCGGTATTCGAAGACATCGACGTCAAGAAAATCACATTTGAAGCCATCGACCGCGTCGCCAAACCGGGGGCCATTCTCGCCAGCAATACTTCCTATCTGGACGTGGGCAAGATCGCCTCGTTTACCTCGCGACCCGCAGATGTCGTCGGGATGCACTTCTTCAGTCCGGCCAATGTGATGAAGCTGTTGGAAAACGTCCGTACTGCAAGCACCGCGCCGGACGTGCTGGCCACCGTTATGCAGGTAGGCAAGAGACTGGGCAAGGTCGCCGTACTAGTCGGTGGTGCCGATGGTTTTGTCGGCAATCGGATGCTGGCGCAGCGTTCGCGCGAGGTGTTGTTTCTGCTGGAAGAAGGCGCGTTGCCGCAGCAGGTCGACAGCGTGCTGTACGAGTTTGGCTTTGCCATGGGCCCGTTTGCTGTGAGCGACCTGGCGGGTCTGGACATCGGCTGGCGCAATCGCCAGTCGCGGGCGCATTTACGCAAGCCCGGCGTGCGCGATTGCAATCTGCTTGACAAGGTGTGCGAATTGAGACGCTTCGGACAGAAGACCAGCGCGGGCTGGTACCGTTATGAGGCCGGGAGCCGCGCGCCACTTGCGGATCCGGTCATTGAACGCCTTATCGTAGATCATTCAAACGAACACGGCATCGTCCGCCGGAATATTGATAGCGCGGAGATCCTTGAGCGGTGTCTGTATTCGATGATCAATGAGGCCGCGAAAATATTGCAGGACGGCGTCGCGGCACGCGCCGTCGATATCGATATGGTTTGGCTGCACGGCTACGGTTTTCCACGCTATCGCGGTGGGCCATTGTTTTACGCCGACGAAGTTGGCGTCAACAACGTGTACGAATGCATCCTCGAATATCGCGATCGGTTTGGTCCGGACTTCTGGACACCGGCACCGCTGCTTGAAGAAATGGCTGCTTGCGGTAAATCATTTTACGGACCATGAACCAGTTTCAAGCCAGAAGAGAATTCCCATAAAACATTGAGTACGGCAATGGGGCGGCGGAAATCAACCCCTCATTTGCGTTGCCATTGCCCGTTGCCCTCCCGGTAATACCAGCCGATCGGCATGCGGCTGATCCAGCGCTTACCGAATGTAGTTCGCAAATCCGACTCCCATTCGGGACGACGATTTGCACGAGCGATTTCACGATAGAGAGTGGCACGATCCTTGTTTTCCTCACTGATCAGGCTTTCTAGCATCAGGGTTGCGTTGGCGTCGATTGGCGCCGCGTCGCGGCGGGCAATCGCGCCATCGTGAGTCAATCCGATCGCCCCGGACTCAAAATGCGGTTTCAGCTGCGGGAAGCGATTTGCCATGCTCTTTTGCAGCAACATGATCGCAGGTGTATTGATGTCAAATTCGTGCTCGTCCTGGGCAATTGAGAATTGCGGCGTTATCAGGAGCGTCCCGGTTAGCAGCAGGATTCGTACGGTCGAAAAAACGTGCCTCATGGTTTTCTAACGTCAATCTTGGCAGGTTCGGGCTTTACGCTGGCTGGCCAGAAATCATCGATCACCTTATCGGCCGCTTTTTCAGCCGACTTGGCCGGGAAAAAAAGCGTGGCCGCACAACC
>JANMZU010000311.1:0-2418 GCA_031383585.1 Betaproteobacteria bacterium | reverse complement strand
CGATTACGTTGCGTGAAATCGAAGGCTTAAGTTACGAAGAGATCGCGCAAATCATGGATTGCCCAATCGGGACAGTTCGGTCGCGAATCTTTCGTGCCCGTGAAGCGGTGGCTGAACAACTGCGACCGCAAATGGGTACGTCGAAGGACAGGAGATGGTGAAATGAACGAAAAATTATCTGCTTTGATGGATGGTGAACTCGATCATGTTCAGGCGCGAGGCGCAATACAGTCCCTAGGGGGCGACGATGCCTCTCGAGAACAGTGGAACTTGTACCACGTGATTGGTGAGGTCTTGCGAGGCGATGATCTCGTAAATGCTAAGCAACACGATGCGTGTACCAGCGCAATTTTTGCGGCTCTTGCGCTCGAGCCAACGGTGTTATCGCCACAAATGATCAGGCAGCCCGTCGAAAGGCGGACACGAATTGCGTTGGCAATGGCCGCTTCAGTTATTACGATTTCCGCGGTCGGTGTAGTCGCGGTGCAGCAACAGAATGGGCAGGTTTCTTCAGTGCAGTTGGTTCAGCAAATTGCGCCGAAGGCGGTGGCAGTTAGCAAAGTACCGCAGACAGACGCTGAAGTGAGGGTAAACGACTATCTGGTTTTGCACCGTCAGTACGCTAATCCGGGTGCTTTCCAGCCTGCTGGGTTGAACCGGGATACGCGTAGTGTTAGCGCTCCACAAGCAGTCGGCAAATGAAGTAGTTGGTCTTGCAATAATCTGAAAATAATTAAAGCTTTACAGACAATGCCGCTAATGAGTTGGCATACGGGGAGTTTAAGTTTCTTGGCGCATGGATTGAAATGAATAGCTGTTTAAGGTCACAAACATTTTTTGCGGCGCTCTTGGTCTTGACTGGTTTGTTCGGCGGTGCCGTCAGTGCGCAACCCGGCAACACTGGATCGAGAATCGTTCCGCCGACTCCTTACCCCTCGGCGCAACCTTTTGTTCCAGCGCCTAACGCTGGAACAAGAATAGTCATGCCACCGACTGAAGCTGTACAGCAGCCAATTTTGTCGTATCCGCAACAGACTAATGAAAAAAGCAAGGTACGTCCGCATCCTTCCGAAGGAATTGAGTGGATTGATCGCATTGCGAAGTCGGCTCGAGAATTGCCATATACGGGAGTTTTCATACAGCAAACAGCCGATGGCATGAGCACGTCACGCATTACCCACCTAGTAGATCGCAATGGCGTGGAGCTTGAGAAACTTGAAATGCTTGATGGTCCCCAGACGGAGATTATTCGCCGCAATGAGGAAATGTTTTGCTACCACCCTGAGGCCAAGACGGTGCGTATAGACAGGCGTATTAGCGGGCGTTTTTTTCCTGCGCTAATTTCCAGTAACTCGAAGAGCATTACGGAAAACTACACCGTAAGACTTGGCAATATCGAGCGCGTGGCAGGTTTTGATTGTCAGTGGGTAATACTGCAGCCCAAGGACGCTATGCGCTACATGCAAAAGCTATGTGCGGAGTTAAGTACAGGATTGTTGATGCGGGCGCGACTATACAATGACCGCAATCAGGTGCTCGAACAATTCATGTTTACACAGTTAGATCTTAGTCGAAGCGTCGCCAAGATTTCGCTGCGGTCTCAGTTTGAACAACTGCCTGGCTGGCAAATGACGGAATCGGCAAAGCCCAACAACGCCGTCGAGACGGGCTGGAAAGTCGCCAATCTGCCGGCTGGTTTCAAGAAGGTTGCGGAAATGGTTCGTACGCTAGTCGGACGCCCCGCGCCGGTGTCGCAACTGGTGTTTTCAGATGGACTTTCCCATGTCTCTGTCTTTGTCGAGCCCACATATGGTATTGCTCAGACTTCAGGTGCCCGGATGACAGACGACAGTCCGATCGCGTTTGCGATGCGCCCAGTTGCGGACCATCAGGTTACGGTAATCGGTGAAGTGCCAGTTGCTGCCGTACAGGCAATTGTCGATAGTGTCGCGCAAAAGGGCAGATAGGTTTGACTTAGAAGAATTACCTTGAATTTACGATTTCCCGGAGGGAGCACCCTGCGGAATTTGTGGTTTGTCGCCGGGGTAGCCCGGCGATTTGTTTCAAAACGGAGAAAACATGACATTACGTAACATCAAGAGCCTGAGTGTATTGACGGCTTCGATTTTTATTTTCGCGGCACTGGCACTCTTTCTGGGGAACCACGCGTTCGCAAAGGATCTTCCGGATTTCACAGAATTGGTAGAAAAGAATGGCGCTTCCGTTGTAAACGTAAGCACCAAAGCGCGATCCCCGACAGCGCGTGGTCAACAGCAATATGATGAAAACGATCTTTATGAGTTCTTCCGCCGGTTCATGCCGCCGGACGCAATTCCCAACCCCCGCAGCAACCCCAATGCCCCGCGCAGAAATCCCCGCCAGCCGATACCAAAAGAAGACACGCCTTTGCGGGATGTC
>JANMZU010000943.1:0-4475 GCA_031383585.1 Betaproteobacteria bacterium | reverse complement strand
CAGCCGGTCCACCAGCCGTGTCGATTCATGGGAAACATAATCCTCGCGCTCGACAAGCGGCGAATAGAGGAAGCGGCGGCCATCGGCGCTGTGTTCGACCGCAGCCTTTGCCAGCAACCGGGACAGCAGCGTCTTCACCGTCGGCAAGGACCAGTCGCGATCCGCCGGAATACGCTCCGCCACCTCGGTCGCGGTCAGGGGCGCCTGTTCCCACAGGATTTCCAATATTGCCAGTTCAGCATCGCTGATACGTTCAAATGTCATTTCAGATTCTCCGACTACAGACGTAATCGATTCGATTACAGATGTAAACGTCATTCGTCCGTTCCTGTCGGTATTTTGTCGAACTTCTTTACAGCCGCGAACAAGGTTAACGCCGCGATAACGATCTAACGTCTTGTTTTTAATGAGCGCCACAGAATTGGCACGGTGGGTGCATATGTTAGTGTGTTCAACACCCCACAAACAAGGACGGGTGGTTTGCTAATGGTCTCGCACCACCCGTCCTGGTTTAACTTCCCCAAAAAATTGACAAAAAAAGGCCGGAACCCGATATGGATTCCAGCCATTTTCAAGTTCGACTTTGGTATTCAATTACCGCCGAAATTTACTTTCGCGGTTACGCCAAAATAGCGATCTGCTTCGCGAGGAATTTGGTAACGAATGCTGCCCCCAGGGCCACCGCTCTCCTTGAAAGCGACATAACTCTGATCAAATACGTTCCGTGCCTGGAATGTAACGCGATATTTGTCGTCGCTATCCCCGAACCCAAGCGAGAGGTTTACAAGCTCATAGCCGTCGATTGTGCCAAGTGCGCGAAGCGTTGCGTTTGGAGAAAAAATTGATAACTGCTTACTTTGAAAGCTAATCTGGCTGCCCAAGAACACATTCAGGCCGTTTCCGATTTCGAAGCGATAGTCCGCTCCCAATGTTCCCTTCCATTTCGGCGCAAATCGCAATGGGGTACCGGGGGGGATAACGTCGGCAGGGTTGCCGCCTGAAGGGAGCTTGAATTGATCGACTTTGGCATCGGTATACGCAATTCCGCCATTCAAGGTGAGGCCATCCGTCGGCTGAGCGATCAGATCGACTTCGACGCCGCGGGTCGAAGCTTTACCGGCATTCGTAAACCGGCTGACCACCGTAGGCGGATTGCCGGCGATCAAATCGGGATTGTCCGCTTGGAAATTGTCGTATTTGGCGTAAAAAGCGGCGATGTTGAGCGTTAAGCGC
The DNA here is from genome assembly GCA_031383585.1 of Betaproteobacteria bacterium. Classification (GTDB taxonomy): domain Bacteria; phylum Pseudomonadota; class Gammaproteobacteria; order Burkholderiales; family Usitatibacteraceae; genus UKL13-2. The sequence goes on along the minus strand of JANMZU010000943.1, from coordinate 3,242 downwards.
CGATCAAACAGCGTGTTTTTCAAACCCAGTTCATAAGCGTGTGATGTTTCCGCTTCAATGACATTGGTACCGGTTGCGCCCAGATTGTAAAAGATATTGAAGGCCGGTCCCTTGTATCCGCGCGTGTAGGTTGCATAACCGGTCGATTGATCGGAAATGTCGACCTGCAATCCGACTTTACCAGAGAGATTTTCATTAGTGGCTTTGCCGCGGAACGGTCCAAAGCTCGGGTTGGTTCCACCGGTATTTGCAGGGTTGCCGCCGACCACGTCTAGCCCTGTCGAAATACGCTGATGAAAGACGTCAAGCTGATCCACGGTATAACGCAACCCGAACAGACCGCGAAAGCGATCGCTGAAGTTCAGCGTACCGTTGCTACACGCTCTCGCCTACTGGCTCCACATCGCCCAGATTGCCGAGCTGGACCTTACGCAAGCGCTTGTTCAGGCGCTGCCGGGTCAGCCCATCCTTTAGTCCCTTGAGCCAGTCGGAGAACTCCTCAAAGCGTTTTACCGTGTAAGTCATCGTTGTACTGTAATCGAACGATTACACAAGGTCAAGCGCAAATAAAATATTCAGTTTAGCGATTTGTGATGCGTCTGCGCCCGCATAGCCAGTTCTACGTCTGCTTGAGAGCTTAGTAACCGCCGCAGCGGCAGGCGCGCCGAAGAAACCGGGAAGCGCCTTTGATAAAGTTGCCAATGTTACGCCGCTGAAGACCGAGATTTCAATGGTGCTATCAACGCCCGTTTTAGAGCATGGTCTGGGGTCACGTTGGCGACATTGGTGAGTTCGTGCGAACGAACATCCCGTTTGAGAGAGTGAGTAGTGACGACGTACCCTCGGCGGCGCAACATTCGACCACTTACGAATGGAGGCGGAGATGGCGCAGCGCGCGCAAATGAAGCTCAATATAGCGAACCCGAACGCAGCAGGGATCGATGTCGGCTCGGCGAGTCACTTTGTGGCGGTGCCGCCGGACAGGGACGATGAGGCGGTGCGGGAATTCAGCAGCTTTACCGCAGATCTGGAGCGCCTCGCAGACTGGTTGGCTGACTGCGAGATCGACACGGTGGCGATGGAGTCGACCGGCGTGTACTGGATCCCGTTGTTCGAGTTGCTGGAGTCGCGAGGCTTTACAGTGAACCTGGTCAATGCCCGGCACGTTAAGAACGTCTCGGGGCCTAAGTCGGATGTGCTGGACTGCCAATGGCTACAGCAACTGATGAGTTACGGTTTGCTGTCAGGTGCCTTTCGACCCAAGGACGAGATCTGTGCGCTGCGCTCCATCATGCGCCAACGGACGATGCTGTTGTCCTATCAGGGACAGCACATACAGCACATGCAAAAAGCACTATCGCAGATGAACATCCAACTAGGCAACGTCATATCCGACGTGGTCGGCGAGACCGGTCAGAGGATCCTGCGTGCCATCATCGCTGGCGAACGCGACGCGCAAAAGCTGGCCGCGCTCAAACACAACCGGATTCAGGCAAGCAAAGAGCAAATTGCCCTCGCGCTCCAGGGTAACTGGCGAGCGGAGCATTTGTTTGCGTTGACTCAGGCGGTGGGTGGAACTATACGATGCGTATTCTCAGGCGCTGCAACGCTGCGACATTCAGCGCGAAAGGCTGCCCAGCGCGTTGGGCCGAACCAAGGACGAACCTGGACCGACGAAGCGGCGCCGCATCAGCAAGGTCAAGAATGCCCCGAAATTTGACGTGCGCACCTATCTCTTTCGCATCTGCGGCGTCGACCTGACGACCATTGACGGCATCGACACCACAACGGCGCTGAAAGTCATCGCCGAGGTCGGCCCCGATATGTCGCGCTTCAAGAGTGCCAAGCACTTTGCCTCATGGCTTGGCTTGTGCCTTGGCACCAAGATCTCCGGGGGCAAGCTGTTGTCGGGGGCCACTAAGCGCACTGCTAACCGCGTTGCCCAAGCGCTGAAAATGGCCGCCATCTCACTGCGTGCGAGCCAATCCGCTCTGGGCGCCTATTTCCGCCGCATGTGCGCACGCCTAGACAAAGCCAAGGCTGTGACCGCTGCCGCCCATAAACTCGCGCGCCTGATCTATGCAATGCTTACCAAAGGTGCTGCCTATGTCGATAAAGGCCAGGAATACTATGGGGAGCGCTACCGCCAGCGCGTTCTGTTCCACCTGAAAAACAAGGCCGCTGCGATGTGGCTTGAGCTCGTGCCGGCGTCCGTGCTGTCTCAACAGACTTAAAATCTCTCCATCAATTCAACGACTTGAATATGGTTTCTTGAGAGAAAACTAAGACGCATTCGCGAACTTCCGGTACTGGCCGGTAGCGGTATATCAGGAAGCCCATCTTCGTTGTCGGTGAGAGATCAAACTTCATGATGGCGGGCCAGCGGGCGCAGCGTCGCGCCACACAAAGAAAACAAAATACCGACATAGCAAACACGTTTCCTATTAGCGCAGTACGCTGTCGGGTATTGCCACACCAGTATTAGTTCGATCGTTTGTTAATAGATAAAATCAACGAGCTCAGGAGGAAACGCCCTCTTCCAGCTTCTGTTGCACCTCAAACCACTTCCACTCTACATCCGCCAGCAACGTTACCACTTCGCCCTGCCGCTTCAGCATTTCCTGCAGGCGCGGTTTGCTAGCTTCCAGATACGCCTCTTCGGTCGCTAGCCACTGCACGATGTTGTCGCGCTCAGTGGTCAAGGTTTTCATTTCCGTTTCCAGCTTGGCAAGTTTTTGCTCCAGTGGTTTGCGCGCGTTGGCGTTACTCTGACGCGATGCCGCCTGCTGGCGCTTCTGATCCTTGCGGTCAGGAGATTTGACCTCTGCGACAATTGGCGCAACCTCTAGCACTGGCGAGGCTTCTGGCATCGTTTTGGCTGAAACGCCGCGTCTTTGCTGGGCCTGCTGTTTCTTTACATACTCCTTGGCCCACTGCTTGTAATCGTCGAGATCGCCGTCAAATTCGGCGACGGTCCCGTCAGCCACAATCCACAATTGGTCTGTCGTGGCCTTGAGCAAATGCCGGTCATGCGCGACGACGACGAGCGTGCCGTCGAACTCCTGTAACGCTTCAGCGACGGCTTCGCGCATTTCGATATCGAGGTGATTGGTCGGCTCATCTAGCAGCAAGAGGTTTGGTTTTTGCCAGACGATCAGCGCCAGCGCAAGTCGCGCCTTTTCGCCACCGGAAAATGGCGCAATACTGGCGTCGGCTTGCTGACCACGGAAGTCGAAGCCGCC
>JANMZU010000929.1:0-3399 GCA_031383585.1 Betaproteobacteria bacterium | reverse complement strand
CATGTTAGATATTCAACAGCTTCGCAAAGAACTACCCGCGGTCGTCGCGGGCCTGGCAAGACGCGGCGTGACGTTTGATGAGCAGACCTTTCGCAGTCTTGAGGATCATCGTAAACAGTTGCAAACCAAAACCGAAGAGCTGCAGGCCAAACGCAACGCCGCTTCAAAGCAGATCGGCATTCTTAAGAGTAAAGGTGAGGACACCGCCACTGTGATGGCGGAAGTCGCTGGCGTTGGGGATGAACTCAAGGCCAATGAAATCGCGCTCGCTGAATTGCAGGAAAAACTCAGCGGATTCCTGCGCACCATCCCCAACGTTCCGCGCAGCGAAGTACCGGATGGAAAGTCGGAGCTGGAAAACGTCGAAGTGCGCCGTCACGGTACACCGCGCACATTCGACTTCACACCTAAGGATCACGTCGATCTCGGTGAGGCGCTGGGCGGCATCGATTTCGAAACGGCTACCAAGCTCTCAGGTTCACGCTTCACCGTGCTCAAGGGCCCGGTCGCACGGATGCAGCGGGCACTGGCGCAGCTGATGCTGGATACGCATACCAGTGAACATGGCTACACAGAGGTGTACGTGCCGTACATGGTCTCGGGCGAGACGGCGGATGGTGTCTCATCGCTGGCCAAGTTCAAGGACGATCTGTTCAAGATCGAAGGGCGCGACCTGTATTTGATTCCGACAGCAGAATATCCGGTGACGAATTTTGTCCGCGACACGATTGTCGATTTGAAGCAGTTGCCTCTCAAGTTCGTCTGCCACAGCCCGTGCTTTCGCTCGGAAGCTGGCAGCTACGGCAAGGACACGCGCGGCATGATCCGGCAACACCAATTCGAAAAGGTGGAAGTGTTGCAGATGGTGCATCCGGAGAAATCGGCCGAGGCGCACGAGGAGTTGACGTCGCACGCGGAACGCATTCTGCAAAAGTTGGGCCTGCCCTATCGCACCATGCTGCTTTGCACTGGCGATACCGGATTTTCTTCAGCCAAGACGTATGATCTGGAAGTATGGTTGCCCGCGCAGAATACCTATCGCGAGATTTCTTCATGTTCGAACTTTGAAGCTTTCCAGGCGCGGCGCATGATGGCGCGATTCAAGGACGAAAAGGGCCGCACGCAGAACGTGCATACGATTAATGGCTCGGGTCTTGCTGTGGGCCGCACGCTTGTGGCGGTTTTGGAGAACTACCAGAACGCGGACGGCAGCGTGACGGTGCCGGAGGCACTGGTGCCCTATATGGGTGGTATGACCAAACTGGAAGCAATGAAATGACAGCGGATTTGCCAGTGGCGGGTGTGCGGGGATGACAACCACAACGCTCATCGTCATCCGCCACGGCGAAACCTTCTGGAATCGCGAGCAGCGTATTCAGGGCCATCTCAACAGCGCTTTGACGCCCGAAGGCATCGCGCAGGCGGAGGCGTGCGCGATGCGGCTCGCAGATGAGCAAATCGATGTGGTTGTCGCCAGCGATCTCGGCCGGGTGCAACACACAGCCGAAATCCTCGTCAGAGGACGGACATTGCCTGTGGCGCTGGACGTGTCATTGCGCGAGCGCTGCTTCGGCATCGGTGAGGGGCTTACCTACGCAGAGATGGACGCGCAGTATCCGCAGATGTTCGCAACCACCGGCTTGGTCGACGCGGAATTTACCCTTCCTGAAGGTGAGAGTCGTGCGGTATTTCATCAGCGCATCAAGTCGTCGATAGAAGGTATCAGTGCGACGCATGCCGGAAAGCGCGTGCTGGTGGTCACGCACGGCGGCGTGCTCGGCGTCATCTATCGCTGGCTCAATGACCTGCCAGTTGGCTCGCTAAAAATTGCCATACCGAACGTCGGCTATAACCGTATTTCGGCAGGCAATGACGGCTGGAAGATTGAGATCTGGGGTGACACCAGTCACTTGGACCTGGATACATTCGAAGCTGGCTGAACTTTTTTCGGGCCACCGATGCTTAACGTGGTGTCGTCAAGTTGCAGGTCGTAGCGTATGTCCAGGTCCAGCGGCTTTTCGAGTCGCGTGAGAATGTCGTTGTAATTGCGGATGTTTTCGACAAACTGCGCGGTCTCATCACCGCGGGCAAAGCCGTGCTTGAGTTGTTCGTAGTGCTCTGGCTCGCGGAGTTTGAGGTAAGCCTTCCGAACATCGAGCCAGGTATCCGCATTGAGTCTCAGGCGCTGTGCGAGGATTCGCGCGTCTTCAAGGTGGCCGTAGCCCTGATTGTATGCGGCCAGCGCCAGCCAGGTGCGGTCTGGTTCGGCAATGCGCACGGGAATCGTGTCCCGCAGCAGGACGATATATTTCGCCCCACCGATAATCGATTCGCGTGCGTCTAGCCGGTTCTTCACTTTCATGCGATCGGCGGTGTCTTCGGTGAGCATCATCAGTCCGCGTACGCCGGTAGGGGAGGTTGCCAGCGGATCCCAGTGGGACTCCTGATAACCGATGGCGGCAATGATTCGCCAATCGATGCCAGTCAGGTGCTGCGCCTCGTGGAATAGCGGCTTCAGTTTCGGCAATACGGTTTGGATTTTTTCGATGAAGGCGCCGGAGTCCGCAGCCTGAATGCGATCAACGTGACCGTAATAGCGGTCGATGAGCTGACTAAGTTTGCCGTTGTTACGGATCTTGTCAAAAAACTGTACCGCGCTCTGCTGCAGGTCATAGTCGGTGTTCGGTGCAAAGGCCCACGCCACTTTGCTTTCCCGTCCGACGTTGAAAGCCTTTGCGACATCGGCATGCAGGTGCTTGCTGACTGCGAACGCGCTGCTATCGATGATTGCAAAGTCGCTCTCTTTGTTTTTGACACGCCGTAGCAGTTCGTCTGTATGCGATTCGTGTGGAATGACGTCAATGGCAATGCCGGGAAAATCCCCCGTCATTTCGCGCAACAAGTCATGGGCAGGCGACTCGGCAATCACCGCGATGCGTTTTCCGGTCGCGTCACGCAGCGATTTTGGCTTGTCGTCTGTGGCCAGATAAATCAATTGGTGCTGTACCAGCTTGTAGCTTTGGCTAAAGGCGAACTTCGCGCGCAGATCGACGGTCGGGACCAGGCCGGCGGCGGCAAGATGGCCGCGATTTTCGAATAGAGCGGCGAGAAGTTTTTGTTGGCTGGGCATCACCACAAATTTGGGAATCAGCCCCAGCTCCTTGGCAAATAACGTCGCCAGATCATGCTCAAATCCGGTCTGAGTCTCGTCTGCGCGTTTGCCAGCCTGTGGAATATCCTGGGTAGTGGTCGGGCCACGTAATGTGAGTACAACAAGCTCGCCCGAAACGCGTGGCGCCTTTAAAGGCAGATTCAACCATTCCGGCGCGAAGTTTGTCTGCCTGACGCCAACGGTCGCGACAATGGCAACCACTGCGACGGCAAACGCGACCAGCATCG
>JANMZU010000856.1:0-4652 GCA_031383585.1 Betaproteobacteria bacterium | reverse complement strand
GCGGCGATTATTGAGAAACGCACCGATGTGGCCATTGACGCGTGGAACGTGGCGCGTGCTAGCGCTGGGTCACAAGAGGTTCCGATGACGCAACAGCTTTTGTTCGCGCAGCTCGCAGTGTTGGGTCGAAGGCTAGCGAATTAGTTGCGCTTGGATGCTGCAAGCGCCGCGGCATCTGCCCCTCCTGCGCCACGCGGCGCATCACCGAGGCCGCCGCTCATCTGGTTGACCATGTCATCCCCGAGGTGCTGGTGCGCTAGTGGGTGCTGTCGTTCCCAATCCCGCCGCCACAGCAGGCAAGCCGGACGAGAGCACCTGCCCCCCTGCATGCATTCATCACTGCAGCCAAACTGGAGCGCCTCGCCGTTGGTCGATGGCCAGCGGTGCGGTTGCCGGTCGCGTTTCGCTTCGATGCCGATGTCGTCAGCCATTTGATACGCGCTCATCCGGTCGTGACCAAGCGAGTAATGGCAGTACCCATGACGACTCGTTGTGTGTCGTCAATCATCACTACCGAGCTATTTTTTTGGGTCGCCAAACAAGGGAACTCGAAACGCCTGCAGGCTGCGGTCTCTGAGTTGCAGTTGCAGTTGCGGGTAGATAGTTGGCCTTGGGATATCGCTGCTGCAGAACAATATGGTGTTGCTCGAGTGGAGATGGAGCGTAAAGGCAAGGTACTAGCACCACTTAACATGTTGATCGCGGTGCATGCCCTATCCATAGTTGCTGATTTGGTCACCAACGACAGCGCGTTTCATAGGTTTGCCTCTTGAGGCGTCAAAATTGAGACTTTTACAGGGCGATCAGCAGCAGAAATTGCACGCAGACCCGCTTCACTGTCATCAACGCAAATATTGTCAGACTCGCTCAATGATGACTGCAATTCCCTGGCCCACGCCGATACACATGGTGCAAAGCGCATAGCGCCCGTTGCGGCGGTGAAGTTCGTACATGGCGGTGGTGATCAACCTTGCGCCCGAGGCGCCCAGCGGGTGCCCAAGTGCGATGGCGCCACCATTTGGATTGACGTGGGCTGCGTCATCGGCAAGACCGAGATCACGCAAGACGCCCAGCCCTTGCGCGGCAAAGGCCTCATTCAGTTCGATCACGTCCATCTGTTCCAGCGTCAAACCGGCCGCTGCCAGGACCTTGCGTGTGGCCGGTGCCGGCCCCATGCCCATGATGCGCGGCGCCAGTCCGACCGTGGCCATTGCGACGATTCGCGCTTTCGGCACAAGTCCGTAGCGTTTGGCGCTATCCGCATTGGCAATCAGCAGCGCGCAGGAACCGTCATTGACGCCGGAAGCATTGCCCGCTGTTACCGTGCCCGTTTCCCTGACGATGGGCTTGAGTTTGGCAAGCGACTCCATCGACGTCGCGCGCGGATGTTCGTCCTTGGCGACAACGATGGGATCGCCTTTCTTATGCGCCAACGTCACCGGCACAATTTCGCAGTCGAATCGACCTGCGGCTTGTCCCGCCAAGGCGCGCTGCTGGCTGCGTAACGCAAAGGCATCCTGATCTGCTCGCGAAATCCGCCATTCTTCGGCGACATTTTCGGCCGTCTCCGGCATTTGATCCACCCCGTACATGGCGCGCATTCTCGGATTAATGAAACGCCAGCCGATTGTGGTGTCGTACACCGCATTGGTACGTGCAAAGGCCGTGTCAGCCTTGGGCATCACAAACGGCGCGCGGCTCATGCTTTCTACGCCGCCGGCGATCATCAACGATGTTTCACCACACTTGATAGCGCGTGCCGCCGAGCCGACGGCGTCCAGGCCCGAGCCGCAAAGGCGATTCATTGTGTTGCCAGGAACGCTTACTGGCAAACCAGCCAGCAGCAGCGCCATGCGAGCTACATTTCGATTATCCTCGCCCGCCTGATTCGCGCAGCCCATGGCAACGTCATCGATTGCCGACCAGTCGACGTGCGGGTTACGTTCCATCAGTGCCTTGATCGAAAGCGCGGCAAGATCGTCGGTGCGTATGCTCGATAGTGCCCCACCGTAGCGACCGAAAGGCGTGCGAACTGCATCGCAAATGAAGGCGTCAGTCATCGTGGCTCGTTGTAAAAAAATTAGTGTTTTTGGTTGAGCGGAACACCGCTTATTTTTTGTAATTCTTCGAGCGACAGCCCGTCAATGATGTCCACAACCTGCAAGCCGTTTGGCGTGATGTCAATCACCGCCAGGTCTGTATAAATGCGGCTGACACAGGCAATGCCGGTGAGCGGATACGTGCAACCGTTGACGATCTTGCTTTCGCCGCGCTTGGTCAGGTGCTCCATCATCACGTAGGTCTTTTTGGCGCCGATAGCCAGATCCATGGCGCCACCGACGGCAGGAATGGCGTCGGCCGCACCGGTATGCCAATTGGCCAGGTCGCCCGAAACCGACACCTGGAATGCGCCGAGCACGCAGATATCGAGGTGTCCGCCGCGCATCATGCCGAACGAGTCGGCATGATGAAAATATACGCCTCCTGGCAACAGCGTCACAGGCTGTTTGCCGGCATTGATAAGATCAAAATCTTCTTCGCCTGCAGCCGGTGCCGGCCCGATACCCAGAATGCCGTTTTCGCTGTGCAGAAAAACCTCAAGGTACTTCGGCAGGTGATTCGCTACCAGCGTTGGCAAGCCGATACCGAGGTTGACGTAAGCGCCTTCGGGAATGTCGCGTGCAACCCGCGCGGCCATCTGATCACGATTCAAATTGTTCATGCGGCTTCTTTCTTCTGCGGCGCGGTGCCGCTGGCGCTACGCGGTACTTTGACGACACGTTGCACGAAGATACCGGGAGTGACCACTGCCTCAGGATCAAGAGCACCGAGTTCAACGACGCTATGCACAGATGCAATCGTCAGTTTGGCGGCGCTGGCCATGATCGGGCCAAAATTGCGCGCGGCTTTGCGATAGACCAGATTGCCCCAGCGATCTCCGGCTTCTGCTTTGACGAGCGCAACGTCGGCGTGGATCGGCATCTCCAGTACGTACATGCGCCCGTTGATCTCGCGGGTCTCCTTGCCCTTTGCCAAGTCCGTGCCATAGCCGGTCGGCGAAAAGAAAGCACCGATGCCGGCCCCCGCAGCGCGGATCCGCTCGGCGAGGTTGCCCTGCGGGACTAGTTCAAGTTCAAGCTTGCCAGCGCGATAGAGCCCATCGAAAATTTGCGAATCTGTCTGGCGCGGAAACGAGCAGATGATTTTGCGCACTTGCCCCCCAGCTAGCAATGCAGCCAGACCAGTCTCGCCATTGCCGGCATTGTTATTGACGACCGTTAGATCGCGCGCGCCTTGGGCGATCAGGCCATCGATCAGCTCCGTCGGCTGACCGGCACCACCAAACCCGCTAATCATCACGGTCGAGCTGTCTTTTATATCTGCCAGGGCTGCTTCGACTGACGCAACAATTTTATTTATCATCTCTCCGGACCAATCTACACAGCAACATTGGGACACGGGCCATTCAACGCCTGCGATTGCCCGCGTCGACATGAGAATGTACCTGTTGCGAAACGCAGGCTAAGGAGTTTCGAACTTGAAGTCAATGATCCGGGGCTCACTTTCTGGATTTGTGCTACCAGACATAACAGCACGCCCAAGTTCGATTCCGAAAGCAGGCGCAGAAGCCATCACAATTGGGCCGCAAGCGGATCGGATAGCTCTGTCTGAGTGGCCCTGCACGTGAGCGAAGTCTGTATCGTTTGCCCTACCCCGGCCTGACCGGCAGTAGCCACAGGGGTTGCGCCTGGCTTGTATGCTGCTTTGTCAGACGCCCTCCACCCAAGCGTTCACTTCGCGACAGTTATCTCTGCCACCTTCACTTCGCGCGGCTTCGCGTTCTTCACATGTTTTTCCATCCACAGATTGGTCTCGTACAGCATGTGCGAAATCGATTCACGCGCCCGGTAGCCATGGCTTTCATTTGGCAGCATCACCAATCGGGCGGTACCCCCGAGCCCCTTGATGGCTTGAAAGAGACGTTCGCTCTGCACCGGGAAAGTGCCAGGGTTGTTGTCTTGTTCGCCGTGAATCATCAGCAGCGCGTCTTTGATGTTTTCCGCGAAATTGAATGGCGACATTGCGTTGTATGTGTCTTTGGCCTTCCAGTAAGTACGCTCTTCGGCCTGGAAGCCGAATGGCGTCAAGGTGCGATTGTATGCGCCTGAGCGGGCGATACCGGCGCGGAATAAGCGTGTGTGCGCGAGCAGGTTGCCGGTCATGAATGCGCCGTAGGAGTGGCCGCCAATAGCGATGCGATCGCGGTCCGCCACGCCGCGTCGCACTACTTCGTTGATCGCCGCCTCAGCACTGGCAATCAGTTGCGGCAGATAGGTGTCGTTCGCTTCTTTGCCGCCTTCGCCAACAATCGGCATCGACGGGTTATCAAGCACGGCGTAGCCCATCGCCAGCATTGCCTGCGGGCCCCAGTAGCCGACGTTATTGAACCGATAGGGAGATGATGTCACCTGACTTGCAGCACTTGCGGTGGTGAATTCCTGTGGGTACGCCCACATCAGCATTGGCAGCGGGCCGTCGCGCGACGGCATCGGGGCGTAATCCGGACGCGGCACGCTTGCCACCAAGTCGGACACCCGCACCGCGGCGCCGGTCTCCAGGCTGCAGTTCGCCGCGATGCCCACGAGAATCGA
>JANMZU010000829.1:0-9708 GCA_031383585.1 Betaproteobacteria bacterium | reverse complement strand
GCCTGCCATGCCGAATTTGACGACATCGAGAGCCGAAAGCTTTTCTTTCGGAAATTTGCGATAGAACCCATACGCAAAGGGTGAAAGTCGATTTGCGATCTCTTCTGTTACCCAGTCACCTGACTCTATCCCGTCTATAGGCAGGGCGGTGTAGATCCGATATCCCGCGACTGGCCCCGGCAGCAGCGCAACCCAATGGCGGCGGGAGCCTGCCGGCAGTTCGTTTTCGGATAGTCGCGCCAGCAGCGGGCCGCCTTCGTCGCTCCACCAGTTGTTCTTCAATAGAACCCGGCGTGATCGGGCGCCGGAAGTCTCTGCGAGCATTTCAACGGTTTCATTGTCTCCCGCATCATGCGACAAGGCCTCACGATCGAGGGAGAAGCGGACCTTGCGTGCTGGCTCGAAAAACCGGCACGCCGCGAGAATCCCATCCCCCTCACCGTCAGTTGGACCGGGCGACCCAAATTCGCCATCCTCACTCACACCTTTGGAGATATCGCCCATCGCCTCGGCAAACTGAGCGCGGTCACGACGCTGGCCGTCTGCCATTTGTTGCGCATCACGCACGTCGGCCAGCTGCGCACGCGCGTACACACGCTCCTGCAGCATTTCGGTAAATATTTTGACACGCGTGTGCCAAACTCGTCGCTCCTCCCCTGAGAGAGCGGTCTGCTCGCTCAGCGCTGCGCGTCGGGCGCTCATCCAGGCGCCGTGAGGATCGATGTCTGCCGCCACGCTGCGCATCCATTCTTCGATACGCAGCTTCGACGTTGCATCCAATGCATCGAGGCTTTCGACTGGCTCGCGTCGAATCAGTGCCTCGGATGCTGGTACGCAGAGCAAGCCGTGGCCTGACGGCAGGCCTATGGAAAGTCCAGCTAGAGCGCTCCCCAAAGGCAAATCGCAAACAAAGCGGCGGGGCAACACAGGTAGCGTGTCGTCCGTCGATGCCAGATAGAGCATCGCTGAGCCGGCATCGACATACCAGACTGCAGCGCTATCATTGGCCCAAAATTGGCTCATTGCAGCCCCGTGGCGACCAGCCGCGCATATTGACCGTCAGCAATTTGCATGAGCGAACTGTGCGTACCGCGCTCAACCACACTACCGCGCTCAATTACAATAATTTCGTCGGCGTCACGTACCGTGGAGAGGCGATGCGCAACGACCAGGCAGGTGCAGCCACGCCGTCGCAGATTCTCCTCGACGACGCGTTCGGTAGTCGAGTCGAGTGCGCTGGTTGCTTCGTCCAGAATCAGTAGCCGCGGATTGTGTACCAGCGCGCGGGCGATCTCCAGCCGCTGGCGCTGGCCACCGCTCAGGTTGCGGCCACCTTCCTCGACCATCGCATCGTAGCCGCCATTGCGATTGACAATGACATCGTGGATGCATGCATCCTTGCACGCGGCAATGAGGTCAGTATTGGAAACCGTGGTGTCCCACATTGTGAGGTTTTCGCGGATGGTTCCGTGGAAGAGGAAAACCTCCTGGTCGATGATTGCGACCGATGCCGCCAACGCGGCTCGGGAAAAAGCGTCGCGCGGCTTGCCGTCAAACAGGATCGCGCCCTCCCAAGGCTGGTGAAGGCCAACCACCAACCGCGATATCGTCGACTTGCCGCTGCCTGAACCCCCGACCAGCGCAACCCGCTGGCCGGGAAGCAGTCGAACTGAGAAATTATTGATTAGCGGCGGTTCGTTACGATTGTAGCCAAACCGTACATCGCGAAGCTCCAGCTCGCCACGGAGCTTAGGGGGCGCCGCTTCCGCTGTTGCTACAGGCATTGGTTGGGCCGGATAATGAAGTACATCCTCTAGACGCGCCAGATCGCCGCGCAGTGATTGCACTTGCTGCGTCAGGGCTCCCAACGCGCGCGCAGGTGCAGAGAATCCGGCTACCAGCGTTTGGAAGGCTACCAATTCGCCAACCGTCATTTCGCCGCTCATGATTCGTAACGAGCCAATGCCGAGGATGGACAATTGCACCGCGAGTCCCAGCAGGCCGGGAATCTGCCCCAGTGTGAGTCCGATCACTTGCGTCTTGACCGAAGAGTTAGTGAGCTGGGTTTGCAAACCGATCCACTTCGAGAACAGGCCCCACTCTTGCCCAGCTGCCTTTATAGACTCGATGTTGCCGAGGCCGTTAATAGAGGCACCGGAGAGTCGCCCTGCCTGCACCGATATTTGCTGGGATAGTTCCGCAGTCCGCTCGGAAATTGTTCGCCACACCAATAGCTCCAGACCCACGGCGACTATTGCAATGACCGTCAACTGCGGCGAGTAGTAGCACATCGCAACAAGGAAAAAACTTGCCGTGAGCAGGTTCAGCAACACCTGACTGAGGTCGCTGGACAGCGTGGCGGCGACCCGCTCGTTCAGACCGACTCTGGAGGCAATTTCCCCTGCGGAGCGTTGGGTAAAAAAGTCTGTCGGCAGCCGCAAGGTATGCCAAAAAAAATTGCTCGAAAGGTCCAGCGCCGTCCGCGCATGGGTCTTAAGTAGATAACGCGATTGTAGCCAGGCCAGTATTGCACGCGCCAACGCAGTGATGGCCATTCCCGCCAGCAGCGGCATCACCATATTGTCGACGTTCGCGATTAGTACCTGATCGATAAAGCGGCTCGACAGTATTGGTAGTATCACACCAGGCAAAACCAGCAGCAAACCGAGCAAGACCAGAATCGCCATCGCCCGTTTGATGCCGGAAAAATACTGGCGCAGTGAGCGAATGACCGACGGACCCGAACCCATGCGCTGGAAATCTGGCGTCGGTTCAAACGCAAGCACGATACCCGTAAAGCTTCGGTCAAACTCATCGGCATCCACTACCCGGCGCCCCTGCGCTGGGTCATTGATGTGCGCCTTGCCGTTCTTGAAACCCTCCACCACGACGTAGTGATTGAAGTTCCAGAAGGCTATTGCGGGTAGCGGTAGCGAACCGACTTCTGATGGTTCTTTGCGGTATCCCTTGGCCTCAAGCCCATTCAGCCGGGCAGCGCGTAGCAGGTTGCTCGCTTTGGTGCCGTCACGGCTCACGCCACAATCAACGCGAAGTTTCTCGAGTGGTATGTGGCGACCGTAGTAGGCGAGGATCATCGCCAGCGACGCCGCGCCGCATTCGACCGCCTCCAATTGCAGAATGGTCGGGGTATGGTAAACGCGAGTGCTGGCGGGCTTTGGCGGCTGGTCGTTGCTGATTGTGGCTGCCGTCACGACACGCTCACGATCCAGGCGGCGTAACTCGCAATCAATGCCAGCAGCGCTGGCAGCGCAATCCGTACCCAGGGACGGTAGGAGACCAGCTTCAAGCGTTCGTCAAGCTGGTTGGGTGACGACAGCCGTTCCAGGGCGGACTTCCGAAACAGCTGATTGCGTTCCGTGATCATCGGCGAAGCCTGCTGTTTGGCACAAGGAAACGGCCCGTCATCCTGACAACCTCTTCAGCATGCGATCAAATCTTGCCCCGGCTACGTGGACGGTGTCGAGGAGATTTTCGTTAAGCTCATTTTCTGCATGGATATCCGGCATGGCCTGTCCGTAACCCATCCGCAAGGTGGTATTGCGCATGCGATCAGCAAGAAAAATGCAGAGTGCAAAATAGAAATGTGAAGCGAATACGGCATCGCTTGCGAGCTTCCTGCGAATAACGTCATCGGCAATCCGAAACAAGGTCGAATCCAATGCCACCTCAACGGATACCGTCGTCAGTGCCGGATCCACCAGCGACATTTCGCCGACAATTTCGCCGCTTTCAAGCAATGCAATTGAAACGCCAGCAGCGGTCCGGATGTCAAGCTGGCCATCGAGGACAATATAGAGATGTTCCACACGCGAACCACGCTTGATCAACGTCGTTCCCGCCTTCATATGGATTCGCTCACCGGCCCCAGCCATCCAATCGACATCGCTGTCCGTCAACTGACCGAAGATGATGAGTGCCTTGCGCATGTAAGAGTTTTCTTTTGATCGCCGGGAAAAACAGAATAGTTGATTTTTTGTCGTCGGTAAAGTCGGAGTCGATCCCGAGACGGCTTCTAGCGAGCATGAAGCCGTGATACCAACAAGGTTTGATACGCAGCTTTGCCGATTGCCAAGGGAACAAACCGCAGCACATCACATGTTCTTGAACAAAGGCATGAACGTGAGGCTTACCGTAAGCGTCTCCGGCCGATTCTTCAGTTTTACCGTGCCGCGCCCGGTGTCGTCTCGGACGATGGACGCAATGGCCTTCATGTTGACGATGGTCGCGCGATGAATCTGCTTGAAATGGGTCGGGTCGAGCTTGTCCAGCATCTCGCGTAGCGGCGTGCGCACCAGCGATTCACCCTGCGCCGTCATCACCACGGTGTATTTATTATCCGACTGAAAGTAGGCAACATCGTCCACCATGATCAGGCGCGTCTCTTTGCCAGCGCTCGCGGTCAACCATACCAGCGGTGGCTCAGTGGACCGTGGGGGCAGGGCGCCGCTGAGTTGCCTGATCAGTGCGGTGAGCGCTTCACCGTCATTGTTGCCAGCGGCAGCCCGCACCTTGAGGCGCTGGATGGTGCCCGCCAACCTTTCGCGTGCGATCGGTTTCAAGAGATAGTCGACCGCACCTTTTTCAAACGCGTCGATAGCGTATTGGTCGTAAGCGGTGACGAACACGATCTGGGTCTTGGGGCTGGCCTCACTCATCGCGGCGGCAACTTCCAGACCGGTTAGCCCCGGCATACGGATGTCGAGGAAAGTCACGTCGGGCTGGTGTTCGCCGATGGCCTCCAGCGCGGCGCCTCCATCTTCGCAAGCCGCGAGCACGTCGAGGTCGGGCCATTCTTCGCGCAGCAAATTGATCAGCGCCTCGCGGAAAATCTCTTCGTCTTCTGCGATGACGCAGGTGAGGGGTTTAGCCATGATTGACCTCCTTTTGGGCGGATTTGGGGCCAGCTGCAGGGACTGTGATGGTTGCAGCAATGCCGGTTGGGAAATTCGCAACGATGCTGAAAGAGGCTTGGCCACCGTAGGCCAGCTTCAGTCGTTCGCGTACATTCTTCAGGCCGATCCCCGTGCCAGCCGTTTCGGTACTGAAACCACGGCCGTCGTCGGCTACGGTGACGGCAACACCATGCTCGTTGGTGCGCGCCAGAATCCAGATGGTGCCGCCGCCGGTCTTGGGCTCGAGGCCGTGTTTGATTGAGTTTTCGACCAGCGTTTGCAGCATCATCGTCGGGAACGGCACCAATTTTAGAGCGTCGGGTACTTCGATCTGTGTACGCAGCCGCGCGCCCATACGAATCTGCAGGATGTCCAGGTAGGCGCGTGCGCGTTCCAGCTCATCTGCAAGGGTGGACAAGGAGTCTTCCGTCCGTGGCAACGAATGGCGCAGGTAGAGAATCAGATTGTCGAGCATTTCTTCGGCGCGCACCGGATCGCTCTTGATCAGGTACTTGGCGCTGCCAAGCGTGTTGTAAAGAAAATGCGGTTCGACCTGTGCGTGTAGCAGTCCCAGTTTCGCGACAGCCAGTTCTTTTTCCGTCACGGTTTCTTTGGTGGAGGCCTGTTCGTTGCGTCTGCGTTCGGCAATGCGCCGCGAAATGGCGCGGGTGATGGCCTCGGCGTTTTCAAGGTTGACGCCATCATCGACGACAAACGAATCGCTCCAGGCGCCGTTCTCAGGTTCGCAGATCACCGTCACACTGCACGAACCATCGCGCGGCGAGACGGTGGCGAAGATCAGGTCGCGCTGCAAGCCGAACGTTTTGGATATTTGCTCGCGCAGCGGCACCGCAGCGCCGTAGGGGTTGACGCGTTGCACCTTGGCGCGTATCTGCAGGCTGTCCCTGGCGCTTTCGATTTCGGTGGCACGCGGCAGCTCGCGGATGGTTGCGTCGATGATATCGAATGCTTCGTCGGCTTCAAATGGCATCTCTATCTGGCGCCTTTGGCGATTGGCCAGCGTGGACGCGTCTGCGTTGCCAGCGATCAGACGTATGCGGCGCAGGTGCGATGTCGAAGTGGTAATGACGAAGATGATGACCAGCAAGGCACCGGCAAACAACGGCCACGTCGCTCTGAAATTCAAGATGCTGGTCCAGAAAATCAGGAACACAATGAACATCGCAATCCAGGCGAAGACGCGTCTTGCGATAAAGAACAGGCTGGTTTTCATAATAGGCTGACAGAGGGATTGACTGATGGCGTCAGAATATCAGGTGGCAGGCAAATGTCGTGCCGAAAGCGACGAAGCCGGACGCGAGGCGATGAAGCGGCGGCGGCGTGGCGCAGAAAATTATTGGGTGGTATCGCCCCCTCTAAATTGCAGGCGGAAATCTGCGTAATTTGAACAAACTCCAGCATTGACCGGCATCTCTGGGCATAAGCGCTCGGAGATCGGCGTCAAATGGCGTTTTACGTGTTGACTGCCTGCTTGCCAGAATTGTCACGACTGGCACGCAACGGCGCAAGGCGGGCAGGCCGATCCGGCGATCGTCCGGCAGTCACGCCACACCAGCCAAATTCAAATCCCAAACCCCACAATTCCCGCTAAGATGTTCCCCAAACACGAAGCGCCACGCAACACATGAGCAGCTTCGGAATTCTGAAACCGGAGGAGAGAGTCAATGGAATCAAAGGTGAACGAGCGCGGCAACTCACTGGCATATCCGTGGTTTGTGGTCGCGATATTGATGGTCGCTTACGTATTCTCGTTTGTAGACCGCCAGATACTGAATCTGCTGGTCGCGCCGATTCGACGCGATCTTGGCATCAGCGACACGCAGATGAGTCTCCTGATGGGATTTTCATTCGCCATTTTCTACACCATCCTCGGCATTCCGTTGGGCCGGTTGGCGGACCGCTGGAGTCGCCGTGGGCTCATTGCGGCAGGTGTGGTCGTCTGGAGTCTGATGACGGCACTCTGCGGAATGGCGCAAACCTATTTGCAGCTGTTCCTGTATCGCATCGGCGTCGGCGTCGGCGAGGCCACGCTTTCGCCGGCCGCCTATTCGATGATCGCTGATTACTTTCCGCCCGAGCGCCGGGCTACCGCCATCAGCGTGTATTCGATGGGCATATATCTCGGCTCAGGCCTCGCGTTTCTGTTGGGCGGCCTGGTGATCCAGTTTGCGGTTGCGCAGGGTGCGGTGTCGCTACCGTTGGTCGGCGACGTGCGCCCATGGCAGGTGGTGTTCTTCGTGCTGGGTGGCAGCGGGATTTTGTTTAGTCTCGCATTCCTGCTGGTGCGTGAGCCGCCAAGAGAGGGGGTACTTGTGCACGGCAGCGTGCCGTTCGGTGAGGTTGTAGCACACTTGTGGCTGAACCGTCGCACCGTGCTGTGCCACAACATCGGCTTCGCAATGATTGCCTTTTGCTCATACGGCACAGCTGCTTGGGTGCCGAGCTTCTTCATTCGCACCTTTGGCTGGAACGCCGGCGAAGTAGGCATCATTTATGGGCTAATCGTGATGGTGTTTGGCTGCACCGGCATCTTGTTCGGGGGCTGGCTTACGGATCGCTGGCTGAAGCAGGGCAAGGCGGATGCGGCCTTGCGCGTTGGCATCCTTGCGTCGTTTATTGCCATTATTGGCAGTGTTTACTTGTTGGTCGGCGACGGCAAGCTCGCCGCCATCCTGATGGTGCCAGCCGTATTTGCACTTGGCATGCCCTTCGGTGCAGCGCCAGCCGCGATTGTCGCAATTGTCCCAAACCAAATGCGTGGCCAGACGGCGGCCGTCTACCTGTTTATCGTCAACCTGATAGGTCTTGGCGTGGGGCCGACGGCCGTCGCGTTGGTGACGGACTACGTGTTTGCAAATGACCTCGCGTTGAAATGGTCGATGCTGATCGTTGGCAATGTAGCCAATCTCGCTGCGATCGCTTTGCTGTGGGCGGGATTGAAACCGTACCGCGAGACCATTGCACGCATGCGAACAGGTGGTTAAACCGAGATTGTCCAATAGGGCGCGAGTTGATGTCGAGGGCAGTTGGGAGTCAGTTTTGTCTCGACTGTGGCACCAGTAGCGCAGCTATTGGTAATGAAGAGAGGCAAAAATGGCCCCAAATGCACCGGCAGCGACCGCGCAGCACCGAAGGTGCGCCTAATGGACAATCTCGGTTAAAGCTGTCATCGCTTTTTTGAGCGGATTTGTCCCTGCATATTATGTCGGGACGAAACTCAATGGCGAAGCCTGCAGTTGTTATGTGATGAAGCAGATCGCATAATCGGTCCCACACCAAGCCATTTCGAATCGACGCTCACGCATGTTTCCGCAAACCGACCTTAACCAGATTACGCACGTTATTGCACTAGCCATTGCTCCAGTGTTCCTGCTTACCGCAGTCGGCACGCTGATGGGAGTGCTGGCCAACCGTCTCGCTCGCATTGTCGACCGCATTCGTGTACTTGAAGATCGGCTGCATGAGGTTGACTTGGCCCAATTGGTGCCAGCGAGAGAAGAGCTTGAAAGCCTGCGGCGGCGCCTGCGCCTGATCTATTTTTCCGTCGCTTTCGCTGTCTTCTCCGCGCTGTTCGTAGGCTTACTTATTATCGTGGCTTTCATCGGCGCGCTAATGTCGGTCAATCTGGCGACATTCGTCGGTCTGCTGTTTGTCATGGCTATGCTTGCTTTCATCGGCAGTCTGTTGGTCTTCCTGCGGGAAATTTTCCTGGCGGTGGCGAATACGCGGAAGGCGATGCCGTAGGGCGAGCAGGTTTGTGAGGTAAGTAGCCGCTCGCGCGCTCGCGAGACTCCGCAAAAATGGTAGCTGCAATTGGCCGTTCATTGCGGCGAGCGCACCAGTACAAAATCGGCAACCGCGCGCGAACCTTGGCCAATGATCGCAACTTTGTTCGCCGGGTTATAGCCCATCGCCTCAACGCGTATGCTGACCCGACCCGGCTTGCGAAAGCAATCGTCGCCGTTGACGCCGCCGCCCGAGTAGGTATCAAAGCGCATCTGAGTCTGGTACACGCCTTGCTCATCGGTGGTCGCAATGACCGGACGTTGGGGGAAAAATTCGCCGACAGAGGTAATTGCAACCGTTGCGGCCGCGACGGCCTTTGCGCTTTCGCTGACAACGGTTCCGCTCACCGTGTAGCCCACAAAAGCACACTTGGCCACGGCGGGCCGCGTGCCGAGAACGCAAAGGATCGCCAGGAATATCAATTTATCTGCGCGCAACAGCTCACCTTCGGAAACGCCTGAGGAATTGCGCCAGCCATCAGGCGCCTGAGTCGCCATGCTACGTCATTGCAAGCAAGGCCGCCAAAGGGCCGCACGGCGGCGTGATCCGCCTTTACGTTTTTGCGGACGTTTTCGGGCACCAGACACCATGTGATGGAGCCGATGGAATTCATGCAGCGCCTGGCTGCACTGGTGCCGAGGCCGAGTTTGCATTTGATCCGTGTCCATGGAGTGTTGGCACCGAATGCCAAGCTGCGGCGGGCGGTGGTGCCGGTGCCACCACCGCCTGCGACCAACCCGGCACACGCAGACGATAGCGCCCACCTGTCAGCCGGGAGCGCAAAGGGGCGCATGCGTTGGGCGCAATTGTTAAAGCGGCCAATTGACATGGCGACATCGACATCGAACGTTGCCCGCACTGTGGTGGGCAACTCAAACTCATCGCGGCCATCGAAGAACCAGCCGCCATCGCCCGCATCCTCACCCATCTGGGACTGGCTGCGCAGCCGCCACCGCGTGCGCCTGCGGTGCGGCTGGATCTGCTTCAG
>JANMZU010000799.1:0-2039 GCA_031383585.1 Betaproteobacteria bacterium | reverse complement strand
ATGAGCGCGATCGCGGATACCTACGCGGCAGTGACTAAGCCACGCCCTTATGCCGAAGTAATTTCGCCGCATCAGGCGTTGCAAATGCTCTCAAGTTGGAGCGGTAGCCAATTCCAGCCCGATATGGTCGAACAGTTCATTCAGTCCATTGGTGTGTTTCCGGTCGGAAGCATGGTGGAGCTCTCTACCGGTGAAGTCGCTGTAGTAGTCACGCACAGCAAGTACAAGCGGCTGCGGCCTGTTGTCCTGGTACTGACCGAAGCCGACAAAAAGATACGTACCAATCCCAGCACGCTCAACCTACTTTACGACACCTCAGATACCCCGGTATATATCAGGCGTGGACTGCCCAGCAAGTCATATGGACTGGACCCTCGCGATTACTACGCCGCTTAGCCACGCGCCCCGAAAATCCGCGCCGAGATGACGGACCTACCCCATTCACCCGCACCAGCCAGTTCGATGCGGATATCCTCGGGGCACGCCCAGCCTTCCCAGGAGATTGACCGATCACTCCTCAGGACGGCGCTAACCAATGCGACCAATCATGCGCGCATGGCACAGCGCGTGGTCGCCGTCCTGATGTTGACGCTTTCACGCTCCGATCGCCTTGATGCAATATTGGGTGTGCCTACGCACCAAATCATGCAACAGGCCATGCGCCGCGTTGCTGGCGCATTGCGGCCAGATGACCGCGTTGTGCAGCTTACCGACGAAAAACTCTGTGTCATCCTGCCGAATCTCCGCAGCGAGGCACTGCCGCTGCTCGCTGCAGGCAAAATTCAGCAGGCGTTCGAGACGCCATTCAGCTTCGAGGAACATAACCTCGTCGTTAGGCCATACATTGGTATCGCCACCTTTCCAGCAAGTGCGGGAAATTGCGAGGAACTTCTCGTGCACGCCGATATCGCCAAGGATATCGCTCGCAGCAGGGACGTGCTCCACTACGTATTCCAAGCCGATGACCGACGCGTAGCAGATAACCATACAGACCTGAGCAACGAGCTACGCGACGCTATCCGTACCAATCAACTTGAAGTGCACTACCAGCCAAAGGTCGATTTGAAATCCGGCCAGTGCCGCAGCGTCGAAGCGCTTTTACGCTGGACTTTGCCGGAACACGGGGCCATTCCGCCTCCGTCCATCATCCGCGTCGCGGAAGGCAACGGCATGATAGGTGTACTTACTGAATGGGTACTGAATACAGCACTACGTCACCAGTCGGAATGGAAACATCAGGGCACCCTTGTTGATGTTGCCGTCAACCTCTCTACCGTTACGCTTGGTGACGGCCAACTTCCGGACATGATCGGCCAAGTGCTCGGCATCTGGCAAGCTGATCCGGCATACCTGACTCTGGAGATCACCGAAGACGCAACCATCAGCGACATGGAATACTCTTTGACGATAATGAATCGGTTGAAGAAGATGGGAACTAAACTCTCGGTAGATGATTTTGGCACCGGTTACTCATCACTTTCTTATGTGAAGCGGTTCCCGCTCAGCGAGTTAAAAATCGACAAGCTGTTCGTCCAGCACATGCTGGACAACAAGGGCGACCAACAAATCGTGCGGTCGGTAATCGACCTGGCACACAATTTTGACCTACGGGTTGTCGCCGAGGGTGTTGAAGACAAAGCCACTCTCAAGGAACTCAAACATATGGGATGCGATCTGGTGCAGGGATTCGTCATCAGCCCCGGGATGCCGGCTGGTGCACTGCTCAACTGGCTTAAACGGCACAACTGAAAAATATCGACTGGTGCGAATAACGCTTGATAGACTTTTTCAACCGGGGAAACCCGCGTGCTAACCTGCTTTGGCCGTGTTAGTGTCGCGACACTATTGATCCAGTCAAACATTTCTTGCAACAAACTCTCGGGTAATAGCCATGAATCTCAATGTCGAACAAATAGCTGAACTGCTCGCAGGTGTCGCCCGTTCGCAACAGGCGATTGTTGACGCGATTGAAAGTGAGAGCGGCGGCTGGCGCAATACACACTTGCTTCCGAAGCTGAATACGGCCTCTAACATGCGTC
>JANMZU010000734.1:0-1726 GCA_031383585.1 Betaproteobacteria bacterium | reverse complement strand
AATAGCGCGGCCGTTTCGCACCGTCACCGACCGGGCCATTGCATTTTGGCTCCCTGGTCGCGGCGCTGGCTTCCTGCCTTGAAGCCCGAGCGCACGGCGGCCAATGGCATGTTCGAATCGAAGATGTCGACGCGCCACGCTGCTCGCAAAGTCACGCTGATGGGATTATGCGAACTTTGGCTGCATTCGGTTTTGAATGGGACGGACCGCTGGTCTGGCAGCGTCATCGTACTGAGGCCTATGAGCGGGTGCTGACGCAATTGCGCGAGCATGACATGGTTTTCCCTTGCGGCTGCACGCGCCGCGAGTTGGCGGATGCTGAAATTCATGGCCTGGCACAAGATGGAGCGGCGATCTACCCCGGCACCTGTCGGCAAGGGCTGCCCGCAGGAAAATCGGCGCGGGCGTGGCGGCTTCGGGTTAGCGATGCGAAAATCAGATTTGTCGATGCGGTGCAGGGCCAAATCGACAGCGTATTGGCGTTGGACGTGGGCGATTTTGTCTTGCGCCGCGCCGACAACTTGTTCGCCTATCAGCTTGCCGTGGTCGTGGATGACGCGGATATCGGGATTACTCATGTCGTGCGTGGCGCTGATTTGTTGCATTCGACACCGCGCCAGATCTTGCTGCAGCGTTGCCTTGGTGTCGCCACCCCCGCCTATGCGCATGTGCCAGTGGCCGTCAACGCGGCGGGCGAAAAGTTGTCCAAACAGACCGGCGCATTGGCCTTAGATTTGAATAACCCAGCGCTTGAACTGGTAGCCGCTTTGGACTTTCTTGGACAGCGACCACCACCGCATTTGCGCGCCGCGAATCCAGCCGATATTTGGCAGTGGGCGGCGTCGCATTGGTCACTTGGTAAGGTGCCGCGAGCGATGGCGCGAACATTTACCACCGAACTTCAAACATCGTAAAGGGGTGGATGATGAATAACCCAGCTACAGACGCGTTGCGCGAGATTTTGACATCGAGCAAGACCATTGCCGTGGTCGGCATGTCTCCCAATCCGGCGCGGCCCAGTCACGAAGTGGCGCGTTACCTGATGGCGCACGGCTACACCGTCATCCCGGTCAATCCCGGGCAGCGAGAGATACTCGGACTGCCTTGTTACCCGACGCTTGACGCGGTTCCAGTCAAGGTCGATATCGTCGACGTGTTCCGCAATTCCGCCGACGTGCTACCAATTGCCGAGGCAGCAATACGTATCGGGGCGAAATGTCTGTGGCTACAGCTTGGTGTCAGCCACGAAGCAGGCGAACAGCTGGCCCGCGAAGCCGGATTGAGCGTGGTGGTGAATCGCTGCACAAAAATTGATCATATGATGTTGCTTTGAAAACGCCGTAACGCCGACCCCAAAAACCTAGGGGACGAGACGATCTAAAACAATCCGCAGCTTTTTCGCGCCCGGCTTGATCACCTCGCTTTGTCCGGCAATATCTCCTGACGCTGCAATCGCATTGCCCGAGCGCGAAATCCGCGCTTCGATCCGCACCAGTTTTGCGCCGGAAATTTTGGTTTGCGGTGTCATTGCCGAACTGTCATCAAGGACAAAGTCGATTGGCAAATCAGCGACCCGTGCGCGTTGGATAGCCAATGGCATGCGCGAAGCTGGTGAGCCGTCTTCGCTCACCGCGCGGGCGAAGATGAACACCGTGTCGTCGGGGCGGGTTTGTGCTTTCAGCGTGGCGGCGATTTCGACGCGCCCACTGACGGCGGTTGCTGCGAC
>JANMZU010000719.1:0-1767 GCA_031383585.1 Betaproteobacteria bacterium | reverse complement strand
CGTCCATGAATTCGATGAAGCGCACCACCACGCCTGTGCCTTTGAAGTGCTTGGCCATCTCGACGACGGTGTGATCATTCACGCCGCGCTTGACGACCATATTGATCTTGATTGGCCCCAGGCCAACGGTAGCGGCGACGTCAATGGCCTCCAGCACTTTCGCCACCGGGAAATCCACGTCATTCATGGCGCGAAAAGTGGCGTCGTCCAGCGAATCGAGGCTCACCGTAACGCGCTTCAAGCCGGCGTCCTTCAGGCTTTGCGCGCGTGCTTTCAACGCGGTGCCATTAGTGGTGAGTGTGAGGTCGACACCCGGTAAGTCGCGCGCCAGCATTTCGATAAGGCGCTCGATACCTTTTCGCAACAACGGTTCACCGCCGGTGAGGCGAATCTTTTCAACACCGAGCGAGTGCGCAACTTTGGCGACGCGCAGGATTTCCTCGAAAGTGAGCAACTCGGCATGCGGCAGAAACTGGTAGTCGGCGTCGAAAATTTCCCTTGGCATGCAATAAGTACAGCGGAAATTACAACGGTCCGTGACTGAAATACGCAGGTCACGCAGACGGCGACCGCGCGTATCTGCAAGCGCGCGTGCGTCCACGTTGGTGGCGAGGGCAGGGATGCGCAGCGAACGTGTCTGTGCGATGGGGATGATGCTGATCGTGTCTCGGGTTGACATGTACATAGGATAACGGAATTGCCGCTTGGTGCTGCCGATCAATTTTTTCACGATGCTCGTTGTGCGACACTAGTAAATATAACGCCGACACATTTCATGTCTGCGATTGACGAGGCTGAATTGGAAAAATTGTCGTTCGCAATTTCTGTGGTGATGGAGCGCATCGCCGTCAACAACCGCTGGCAAAGCGAAAAATGGCAGTTGGCCGGTGTTTTGCCCGATGACGGCAGTGCGACCGAGCCGCGCATACTCATGGAGCGCGAAGGCCTGCTGCACAAGCTTTATCCCGGCTTTGTCCTGTTGGTATTTCGCGATGAGGGAGAAGGCTATTACCTCAACATCACAGCGCCAGAACCCAAGGTGTTCGTCACCTGGCGCGTAGCGGAGGATGGTGATTCCATCTATCCGCATCTGGTGACGCTGAGTTACAACGAAGCCGCGCGTCTCATGGACGCACAGGAAAAAGTGGAGAGCGTCGCAATGCCCGCGGATATCTTTGCCGCGCTATCAGCATGGGTGACTGAAAACTACCAGCCGCCGGAAAAAAAGCAACGCATCCGGCCAAAATCATTCGAAAGCAAAGACGGACGATACAAAGGCGGGATGAAATGAGCGGCGAAGGTAATGCGGAAAAACCTCTTGATGAACCATTCCTCGCCCGCTGGGCAAGGGTAAAGCGCGACCAGACGCAGACGGACTCCCCGCCAATGCCGGTGAGTGCCGCAGAGCGAATTGCGGCGGCTAATGCAAGCATTGACGGGCATCTCCAGCCAAAAATGGCTGAAGAAGCGCGCGCCGAGTCGGGTTTGGCGAAGTCGACGGAACCTGCTGCGCTGCCATCGCTAGCCAGTCTTACGCAACAATCCGACTTTTCGCCATTCATGGCGAAAAACGTCAATGCGCAGTTACGCAATCAAGCGATGAAGAAGTTATTCACCGATCCGCATTACAACGTCATGGATGGACTCGACATTTACATTGACGACTATTCCATCGACATACCGCTCTCGATTGACGTGATCCGGCAGATGAACATTTCGAAGACGCTGGGTCTGTTTGACGATGAGGAAAAGGTAGCGGAAGCCTCT
>JANMZU010000707.1:0-2494 GCA_031383585.1 Betaproteobacteria bacterium | reverse complement strand
GAATCAATTACCTTTCGATCACGACATAGCTGTTGAAAGCGCTTTGCCCAGCGCAGGAATACTTCCGCGTCCTCCGCGAGGGTGATGCTGCGCATGGCAGGCAAGAGATGCCAGGCGTTGGCAACCTTCCAGGCGGCAGCGGCTTGCTTGGCGGTTAGAGAACTGCTGAGCAAATGCGCGGCTACGTCGGAAGCGTCGACCACTTGTTCCCAGAGCACATGATTTTGCGCACCGTCTAGAAGCGTTTCGGCGACATTCTCAGTATTGCGCAAACATGAAGTCTGATAGCAGCGCTCGAGAAAAGTCGCCAGCGGCAGGATGTCAGGGGTTACCCAAGCTGTTTTGCCGAATGCACGTTGCGTGTCGTCGAATCTATCCTTGATATAAATAGCAAGGCGGCGATTGGGAGTGATGATCGTTGCGCGCTCAGCACTTTCCAGTGCGGCAAACAAATGCGGCATCGACAGCGCCGGTGTTCCATCTGGGAAGCGTGAAGGCGAAAGAGAATTCACCATTTGCCCACTTTCCTTATTGATCCGGCACGATGATGTCTCTACTCATCGTGCCGCATTTCTCACCCTCTCCCTTGGGATAGGGCCGGGGTGAGGGGAACCGGCTCAAAACTACTTCGCGCCGGTTCAATAGTTGCTCAGTTTGTTTAACTTGCGAACCATCAGCGACGCCATGCGAAGGCGTCCAACGTGGAACGGGCCCAGCCTACTTCTCCAGCAGATGCGCCTTGTCCGTAACTTTCGCCCACTCGTCGGCATCTGGCGGCCCAGGCTTGCGGGCGATGATCGCCTTCCAGCCTTTCGCGAGGTCAGCATTGATTGCGATGAACTGGTGCTGCTTCTGCGGCACATCGTCTTCCGCAAAAATCGCTTCGACCGGGCATTCCGCCACACACAGCGTGCAGTCGATACACTCGTCCGGGTCGATCACCAGCATGTTCGGCCCTTCGCGGAAGCAGTCCACGGGGCACACGTCGACACAATCAGTATATTTACACTTAATGCACGATTCGGTTACAACGTAAGTCATAAACAACCCTTGGAGTTCAACGGCGAGCGGTAGATTTTAACAGACGCCGAGTGCGCCGCCGGCTTGAGTCGCACCCAAACCCGTTGGCGGGTTCAATGTCATAATGCACCACAGTTTATTACTTGGGGTATCCGATGAGCAATGCAATTGCCTACGTTTCTGATGACACTTTTGAACTTGAAGTCCTGAAAAGCACCATGCCAGTTCTGGTCGATTACTGGGCGGAATGGTGCGGCCCGTGCAAAATGATCGCGCCGATTCTTGAAGACGTCGCCAAAGAGTACGCAGGCAAGCTGAAAGTTGCGAAGGTTAATATCGACGAGAATCAGGCCACCCCGCCGAAGTACGGCATTCGCGGTATCCCTACGCTGATGCTATTCAAGAATGGCGAAGTTGCAGCGACCAAGGTAGGCGCGTTATCAAAAACGCAGTTGGCCGCATTTATCGACGCCAATATTTAGCCATTGACAAGGGCGCGTGAGCGCCCTATCCTGCATCGAACTCTGCGTTGATTGTCATTCCGTAGATGTCTCGCTGTAACCTGTAGTCTCCTTTAGCGTCTTCGTCCTGCCTCCCAGTCTTGTGAGTTGAAACCCGGTTTTCCTGGATATCCCTTGGAAAACCCGCGTGGAGAGGCGCTATGTTTCGCGGCAATTTCTTGTCCGCATTTTTCACATAACTTAAGCCATGCAATTATCTGAACTCAAACTAAAGCACGTCTCCGAACTCGTCGAGATGGCTAACCAGCTCGAACTTGAAGGCGCCAACCGGCTGCGCAAGCAAGAGCTTATTTTCGCGCTACTCAAGCATCAGGCAAAAAAGGGCGAAGCCATTTTTGGCGACGGCACCCTGGAAGTACTGCAGGATGGCTTCGGTTTCTTGCGCTCCCCGGACATCTCTTATCTCGCCGGGCCGGACGACATCTATGTGAGCCCCTCACAGATTCGCCGCTTCAATCTGCATACCGGTGACACTATCGAAGGTGAGATTCGCACACCGAAAGAGGGCGAGCGCTATTTCGCACTGGTGAAGGTTGACAAGGTCAACGGCGAAGCACCTGAGAATGCCAAGAACAAGATCCTGTTCGAGAATCTCACGCCACTGTTTCCAAACAAGCCGTTTACGCTCGAACGCGACATCAAATCTGAAGAAAACATTACCGGTCGCGTGATCGACATCATCGCGCCCATCGGCAAAGGTCAGCGCGGCTTGCTGGTAGCCTCGCCTAAGTCAGGCAAGACGGTGATGCTGCAGCACATTGCACATGCCATTACCGCTAATCACCCAGAGGTCATGCTCATTGTTTTGCTGATCGATGAGCGTCCTGAAGAGGTCACCGAGATGACGCGCACCGTCAAGGGCGAAGTCGTTTCCTCAACCTTTGACGAACCCGCCACGCGTCATGTGCAGGTTGCCGAAATGGTGATCGAAAAAGCCAAGCGATTGGTTGAGC
>JANMZU010000699.1:0-3128 GCA_031383585.1 Betaproteobacteria bacterium | reverse complement strand
GCGCACCGGCATTGCGCTGGAGAATGGCCACTCGTGGGTCGCGCGAAGTATTCCGCTCGGTCGCTACCGCATGATCGGCTTTGATGGCTTCCGCTGGGAATACGTCGACGCGGCGCCTGTCGACGGCGTAAGCGCGCGGGTCGACCAAGTATTCTTCAACTTGCCGTCGCGCTATTCACAGGTCGAGTTGTTGCTGGATCGGCGGCAGGATATGCTGCGGCCCCGGCCCCGGCAGCGCTAAGCCGGCTTATGGACACTGCCCGCGCAGCTTCGAATTCTGTCGGGCGCGCAAACATGCCAAACTTATAGGGCCTCAACGGCAAAAATCACAACCCGCTTTAAGCGCTACGCGGACTTCTTGTCCGCCAAGCCGTTAATCGATTTCAGCTTCGGCCTCACTTGCGCGACATACTCAGGCACCCAACGCTTCAAATCGCGCCGCACTTCAGAGTCGTCCGGCATCCGATCCTGATTCAGCCAACTCGTCAATGATTCCAGAAAGCCGGTCGCCACCTCGCGGGCTTTGGCAACGCGCAGCTTTGGATGTGGAGTAGGGCGGGTATGTTCGTCATCTGTGAGCAACTCTTCAAACAACTTCTCGCCCGGGCGCAATCCGGTGAACACAATCTTGATTTCGTTATCCGTCGGCTCAGACAAACGAATCATGTCATTGGCAAGATCGACAATCTTGACTGGCTCGCCCATGTCGAGCACGAATACTTCTCCACCCAAACCCATGGTGCCTGCCTGCAACACCAACTGCGCCGCCTCAGGAATCGACATGAAGTAGCGCACCATGTCTGGATGCGTCACCGTCACCGGCCCGCCTTGTTCAATCTGCTCTTGAAAACGTGGGATAACGCTCCCGGCGCTCCCGAGCACATTGCCAAACCGCACCATCTCGAATCGCGTATCGCTCGATTGCTGCAGCGCCTGGCAAATCATTTCTGAAAGTCGCTTGGTTGCACCCATCACATTCGTAGGGTTCACAGCCTTGTCGGTAGAAATGAGTACGAATTTCTTTACGCCATATTCGATCGCCGACTTAGCGACGATGAGTGTGCCCAGCGCATTGTTCTGCACCGCTTCCCATGCATTGGATTCTTCCATCAGCGGAACGTGTTTGTAGGCGGCGGCATGAAACACCAGTGAGGGCGAATACTGGTGCATGGCCTGGTTTACGCGCCGCGCATTTCTAATATCGCCAATGACGCTTGCGATTGGCAGGTTCTCAAATGCGTCGCTAAGCGTCTGTTCGATCTGGTACATCGCGAATTCACTCTGCTCGAACAGCACCAGCATGGATGGCTGGTAGTTGGCAATTTGTCGGCACAATTCAGAGCCGATAGACCCGCCCGCACCGGTGACCATGATTACTTTGTCGGTGATGAGTTCATGCAGACCGGCATCGTCGAGGATGATCGGCTCGCGTTTCATCAGATCTTCAACCGCGACTCGCCGAATTTTCGGCGTTGATGTTTTGCCCCCAATCTCGGGCGACAGCGCAACGCTGTTGAATTTCGGTATCGTGAGCACCTGCACGCGTGCCCGGTTGCAGACTTCAATAACACGGCGGCGGACTGAATACGGCACCGAAGGCATTGCGATCACTGCATGCTTGACTTTCAGATTACGCGCAATCCTGGGCAATTCATCGATTGCCCCAAGCACCCGTTCGCCGTGAAGCAACCGATGGCGCTTGTTGATATCGTCATCAAGCAGACCCATTACCCGCCAGTCGCTGCTGCGAGCAAGCTCTTTGATGAGACTGACCGCAGCGTCGCCTGCGCCGAGAACCAATACCGGCGTGCCCATGTCGCCGGTCTTTCCATACTGGCGCCACTCCTGCATGGAACGATAAGCGATACGACTTCCTGACATCAGGACAATCAACAGCAAGGTCTGCACAAAAAAATGTGCCAATCCGAATTTGCCGAGCCAGCCGACTGCCCAAATGCCCAGTCCAACAGCTAATGAACCGACAAGTACGCTGGCCACAATACGTTGGACGTCGGGCAGACTTGCGTAGCGCCATAACCCTTGGTACATGCCAAACAGGACGGAAACAACGGCTTGAACCGGAATGGCCACCGCCAGCAACAAGCCGATACCAGGCAGAATTTCGGGTGAACTGACCGCGCGAAAGGACTCTGAAAACAACAATATAGTGACGGCCCACGAAATAGCCAACATCGCCACGTCGTGAACGAACGCTAAGAGGGCGCGCTCGTTAAATGACACAGTCTTCATGTTTTCTCACAGTCATTATTCTTTGATTTTGTTGTTTTTCTTTTGATGTAAGTGCCACTCCAACAGCAGCAACAACAAGGCATATGTTATCACCCATGCAATCAAGGTGAAATGTGAGTTTTCACTCCGCAATGCATGGAGAGCAGAGCCACCGGTGGCCAGCATGACGCAGCAGTAGGCGAGCGTAGTTTTTCGATGGCCCCATCCGCCGAGAATGAGGCGCTGGTAATAATGGTCGCGATGAGCCACCCAAGGCTTGTTTCCCTGAGCCGTGCGTCTTAATAGTGTGGCAGACGCATCCACAATGAAAGGTGAAAACACCAGCACGCCAAACCACCACGGCCAAATCTGTTCCAGGCAACCGTGTATTGCCAGTGTGGCGGCGAGAAATCCAAGCGGAATCGACCCTGCATCGCCCAGGAATACCTTGGCGGGTGAGAAATTAAAAACCAGAAATCCCACCGATGCGCCCGCAATCGCAGTGGATAGCATGCCCATCGAATCGCCGGGATTAGTCTGCAATGCCGACGCAATGACATACGTGCTGAAGCCGATCACCGACATCCCACCAGCAAGTCCATCGGCACCGTCCATGAAATTATAAAGGTTGGTCATCCAGACGATGGCAAACACAATCGCCACCGCGCCAAGGGGCGACATCATCCAACGAATCCATACGCTAGACCGACCCGGCAATAGCCCGAACATGTTTACCCACAACAGTACGACCAATACCGCTGCCCCCGCGTGAACCAATAAACGCAGTGCTGCCGATAAATGCTTAAGGTCATCGAGCAGGGAAACGGCGAGCAATGCAAGGCTTAAGCCGGCAATACCCGCCACCAGGTCGCGCTGCATCCAGAGGCCCGCCAACAACC